>JANNRV010000047.1:0-53940 GCA_031401775.1 Bacteroidia bacterium
GTAATGATCGGATCGTTATTAGCGGGTACAGAAGAGGCGCCTGGCGAAGTCATCATTTACGAAGGAAGAAAATTCAAATCCTATCGCGGCATGGGTTCGATGGAAGCGATGGACGATGGTTCCAAAGACCGTTACTTCCAAGATGCAGAAGATGATATAAAGAAGTTGGTGCCCGAAGGAATTTCCGGACGGGTTCCTTTTAAGGGATCTGTGGCTGAAGTACTCTATCAATTGGTTGGAGGATTAAAAGCAGGCATGGGGTATTGTGGTGCTAAAAACCTGGAGAAATTAAAGTCTGCCAAGTTTGTAAAAATCACTGCTGCCGGTGTCCACGAAAGCCACCCACACGATGTGACCATTACGAGGGAGGCACCAAATTATAGCAGGAAGTAGATCTGTTGGGGTTACAATCCGCCTGCTATTAGTATCTTTGAATACTATAGTCGTGAGTATATGAAAAAGTTGGTTTTTATTTTCTTCCTGATTACTCCTTTTTTAGCTAGTGGACAGCTTTGGGTTGAGGACTTCTCTGTGGAGGCAGATGGGGCGACCTCGGGAACTGCGGGTGGAACTATTGGAGGTAACTGGTCGACTACCTATGCAGGGGCAGGGACATTTTCCAAACAGTCCCCACTTACAATTGAACTTTTTCAAGTGACCAACACGGATGCGGAGGGTATTTGGTCTACCAGTCCGATTAATATTTCTGGCACTGGCAGAGCCATCATAGAAGCCACGGTCGGAGGCGTATTTGTGGAGGCAGGTGACTACATCCGATGCTACTACAAGGTTGATGGAGGACTAGAAACTTTGTTTTTTGAGCAACTTGGAACCATTGCATCCTTTACCCTATCAGGAACTGCCATTGTCACTGGGAGTTCGCTTGAGATTGTTGTCCGATCCACCAATGACGGGGCATTGGACTTTTTCACGCTTGATGACGTTACGGTCACTGCCGTTAATACGCTGTATTCTAGAAAATCTGGTAATTGGAACGATGCTACGGTTGGAAACGGGACGTGGTCTGTTGCAGGTCTCGGTGGTGCCTCCTGCGACTGCACCCCACTTGCTACCGACTATTTGATAATAGGAAATAGTAATACAGTTAATTTGAATGTGGCAGGAACAGCTGGGGGAGTTGAGATACGCAACACCGGAACACTTCGATGGACTGCATCTACTATAGATTTAAATATTGATCGGGGTATTCTTCAGGTGGACCTGGGTGGAACAATCAATAGAAATGCACAAACGAATGTTCAAATTGATTTTGACAGGGGAGTTATTAGCACATTTATCGTCAATGGTTCAATTACAGCGGAAGATATCGAGATTACCGCTGCAGACGCCACCATCAATCTCTCAGGAAGTGGCTCGATAAATCTTACAGATGATTTTTTGGTTGCTCAAGACAACGATATTGTTAACAACAATCTTAACGGAACCTTTTCTATTGGAGATGATTTGATCTTTAGCCAGGATGTAAGTCAATTCAATAATAGCCGGACATTAACAGTTGTGTCTGATATATCTGCTGCGGCTAACACCAATGATGACAATGTGTTTACGAATTCAATCGGAGCGATTTTGAACGTCAGTGGATTCAATCCTAATAATGCCGATTTTGATTTACTTAATTCGGGCACCGTGAACCAATCTGGCAATTTCAGCAACATTGACACGGGAGATACTAACTTTGATAACCTGGCAGGTGGAATCTGGAATTGGACATTAACGCCAAATACTACATTTGATACCGACATGAGCACAGAGCTAAATTGTACTGCAGATGGTAATTTGTTTACCTACAGTGGAGCAGGGGCTCAACGGATTATTCCGACATCCTATGATGACTTAACGTTATCTGTTTCAGGAGCAAAGGATTCCAATGGGGGTGCTATCTCTGTGGCCGGAAATTGGATTGTCTCGGGAACAGCTTCCTTTACCGAAGGGGCAGGGACAGTTACCTTTAATGGAACAACAGGCAATCAATCTATAACTAACGCGTCTGGCGAAACTTTTAATAACCTGGTAATTAATAATTCCTTTGGCACCATTCCGCAGATCACAACTAATAATGCAGTAACAGTAACTGGTGCATTGACTATGACATCTGGTATTGTGAATCTAGCGGGAACTATCTTTACACTAGGTAGCAGCGGGGTAGCATCTGATCTCAATCGTACTGCCAGCACTACTACCAATTGGATGTATGGAGGAAGTTTCAGACGCTTTTGGCTTAATGCTACTGTAGTGTCAAGTACAGCAGGAAATTTATACGGGCTCTTCCCTCTTGGAACATCCACTGTTTCTACCTATCGACCTGTGGAGATCAACTCCACTGCAAGTCCTACGGCAACCGGGTCTTATACCGTTAGACATACTGATGCAACGGGAGTAACTGATCTTAGTCCGGTTTTTAACGATGGGGGTACAAATATTGTTCGTAAGCACAATGCTCAATTTGTTGCTGCTATTTCCGGTGTTACTGGCGGAACCTATACAATAGGTGTGACTATGACCGGATTATTGGCCGGAACTTTATCAGATATCAGGCTTGGTGTATCCAATGGTGCTACTACAGTTACCACTGTAGGAACACATGCAGCTGCAACCGGAACTGCGCCTAACCCGACTGCCCGCAGGACGACTGTTACGCTGGCAGGCCTGAGCGGTGATTTTAGAATCACTACGATCAACTCAGCAGCCACTCCCTTACCCATAGAATTGACTTCATTTGATGCTTCTCTCGTTGGTGATCAGGTAAAACTTCTTTGGGAAACTGCTTCCGAACTTAACAATGATTTCTTTACCATCGAGCGGGCTTCTGATATTGAAAAATTCGAAACGGTATCCATTGTAAAAGGACAGGGAACAGCCAAATCTAAAACTAACTATTCATTTGTGGACGAAAGTCCATTGCCCGGGACTTCTTACTATCGACTGAAGCAAACTGACTTTGATGGGAAGTTTACTTATTCAGAATTAAGAAAAATTGAGTACCTACTTTCCACTACCCGATTGGATGTTTATCCTAATCCAATTGTTGACAATAAATTCAATCTTGAACTTATTGGTGTTCAGCCCGGAGAGGTGGCACCGGTAAGAGTGGTCAATCTTCAAGGCGCTTCGATTTATAACGCCAGCTTCAAGGCTGATGGTAGCGGAAAAATCCAGACCACCATTGAACTGGATCGTGCACCCAGTGGGGTTTATATGGTCATTGTTAACGCTTCCACTGGTTTACGGAAGAAGATCATCATTCCCTAGAAGTATCTTTTTCAGAGGCCTTTCCTTTTCCTTATTATTGTGGAGCCAATCCTTTGGATTGGCTTCTTAATTTGATACCCATTGCGCAGTAAAGCCATCATACGACTTGCATTTTTAGGCTCCATTGTAGCTTGGTTCGTCCTTGTTTTCTCTGACGTAACGGTCCTTTTTAGCGATTTGAAAGGCCTTCAAGCCGATGTGCCACTGTGGTTGCCAAGGGTCATGCTAGACCTTTTTGTGATTAGCCTTTATTATTACTATAAGTATAAGATTGAAAAGGACGAGGGCCTGAACTTCACGGATTTGCTTTGGAAAGTCTTTGCTACAGGATTGGTGGTTACGGTCGTTTCTCTGGCGCTTCGGCTGGTACTATTTTTACTGGGAGACACGAAGCTCCCGTCCAATGTCATTTTTGTTGACATCATCTATCAGATCAACCTAGCGTTGCTGATTAGTTTCCTCATTGCCGCCTACACTTCCTGGAAGAGATTGATACTCTATCAAAAGTCGAAATGGCTGATTCGGATGTGGGGGGTGTTTGAGTTCAGCTTATTTATCGTGTTGATCTATGATAGTGTTAACTTCATCGTGGGAGAAGCATTCTCTGTTTCATTGAGTTTTGCGCTTGGTCTTCTGGCGTTAGTGTTATGTGGCAATATGAAATGGGTCGCGTACCTCAACTTTAAGCAAAAGTGGACGAGTCTTTTATTATTACTCCTCACTTTTTTCTATCTGGGTTATTTCTTCTACACGGTTTCACGTCAGTCGGATTTGATCAGCGCGCAGTCGGGGGCCTTTCTGGATTTCAGAGAGCATATTTTTAATATTTCACTTTTCGCCTTTGTTGTTACGTACAGTGTCTTTTCTTTTCTGGTAATCTTATTCAACCTCCCCACTTCTTCAGTCTTTGAGCAAAAGTTGGAAGAGGTAGTCAACTTTCAACGCATTAGCCAATCCATTCAGACCGAACAAAGTGAAGAAAGTGTCTATAATATTTTATTGGAGAGTTCTGTAGGCTCAGTGTTTGCCGATGCAGCCTGGCTGGAAATTGATAGCGTGAATAAGGACCATCGTTTGTTCACTTATCAAATCACGGAGAAAGATGCTACCGACATTCGTGATCACCTCAAGAATAAAAATGTGAAAGGCATCCTTGACCAGGGAAGCGACCGAACCAGAAATCTATCTAGCCACCTTGCTTCGCTTAAGGGGTCTCGTTACCGATCGCTTTTGGCTTTTCCTATCATTGTAAAAGGACAAACTATTGGCACATTGGCATTGCTCAAAGAATTGCCCGAAGGGTTTAACAAGGAGATGACGCGCATCGTATCCGCCTTTTCCAATCAGGCCGGTATATCCATCGAGAACTTCCGACTGATGGAAGAAGCTTTCCAGAACGAGCGCTATAAGGAGGAATTAAAGATTGCCAAGGCAGTTCAGAAAAGCCTTTTGCCAGAGCGGTTAGAGAGTGATCCGGATTTTGAGATTTCCGCATTCTGGGAATCTGCTGATGAAGTAGGTGGCGATTATTATGATACTATTCGCATCAATGATCATCAGATAGCGTTGATCATTGCTGACGTCTCCGGGAAGGGGACTACTGCAGCCTTTCATATGTCGCAGATGAAGGGAATCTTTCACAGTCTGGCACAGCAGGAACTAGATCCTAAGGAATTTATGGTGCGAGCCAATCAGGCCTTGATATTTTGTTTGGAACGTGGCTCCTTTATTTCAGCTACCTATTTTGTAATAGATACAAGAACGAAAAATATTCTTTATGCGAGAGCTGGTCATTGCCCGGTGCTTTATTATTCGGCTGAAACAAATTCGTCAGGATATTTAAAAGACAAAGGAAAGGCGTTGGGCATGATTAAAAACAAGGACTACTGTAATCATATTGAGACCAATACACTTCCTTATTTTCCCGGAGATATTATGGTACTTTATACAGATGGAATCACGGAAGCAAAAGATCAAAAAGGAGAAGAGTTTGGCAGCGAACGCCTGGCGAAAATCTTATGTGAAACTACTGGGAAAAGCCCAGCAGCGATACAGGATTACTTGATTCGCAAGCTCTATGAGTATTCCGGAACAGAAGAGATTAATGACGACTACACAACAATGATTATAAAGTTCCGCTAGCGAATTGAACATTAAAAAATAAAAATCGTTTAAACAACTATGGTTCACATCAAGAGATTACAAGAAGACGGAATCGATATTATTGCCATTATTGGTGAAATTGATGCCAGTTCTTCCATCGAGTTGGACCTCACCATTGCCAAAAGCGTGGGAGAAAAGTTCACAAAAATAGTGGTGGATTGCACCGCATTAGAATATATCTCCTCTGCCGGGTTGGGTGTCTTTATGTCTTACATAGAGGAATTTAAGGATAAGAACATCAGCATGGTGATTTTTGGGATGAAAGAAAAAGTGGCAAATACATTCGGCATCCTCGGGTTGGCCGACCTGTTGCACATTCGTAATACGAAGATGGAAGCGAAGACTTTGGTAAATGAATTATCGATATAACATAGGCTGCAGCCTGGAGAATCTTAAGGGTATACGTGACTTCATCCGAGGCTCACTGGAGGGGCAAGGTTTGTCTGATGTGACCGTGAATGAAATTGTTCTGGCATTGGATGAAATGTGTTCCAATCTTATGATTCATGCCCATCACTGCAATCCTGAGCACATTTTAGAATTGCATATTGATATTCCGAAAAAAGGGAGCTTGATTTTTGAGATTGTTGATGATGGAAAAATGTTTGATATCAACCAATTTACCGAACCCGAATTGGACAATCTGGTACATGAAAAAAGAAAAGGAGGTCTTGGAATCCGTCTGGTAAAGTCAATCATGGACTCTGTGGAATATGTTCACGATTCGAAAAGAAATATCTGCCGGCTGACCAAAAAAATCCCCTAAAATCCCCCAAGGCCGATCTCCTCAAAAAGCTTAATTTTGCAATCTTTAAATTCATTAGGCTTCATTTCTTATGCGGTTCATTGGTTTCTTCCTCATCCTAATAGGCTCGGTTAGTTATGGACAGTCGGCCAAAGCCACGGAAACTAAGCCGCTTCCTATCTTTGTCTTTGGTTCCACTACCATTAATACAGATGAATTCTTGTATCTCTATCGCAAGAATCATCAAAAAAAAGAGGATTTTACAGATGTTAAAATTCAGGAGTACTTAGATTTATTTATCAATTTCAAACTGAAGGTAGCGGAAGCCTATCAGCGCGGATTCGACACTACAGCTGCATTCAAAAAGGAATTCGGATCGTATAAAGAAGAATTAAAAAAACCCTACCAAGCGGGTAAGGATGACTTAGACAAGTTAATTCACGAAGCGTATGAGCGTCTTGGGGAAGAGGTAAAAGCATCACATATTCTCATCAGCATTAAACAAGATCCATCTCCCGCTGATACACTTGAGGCCTATCAAAAGATTTCTGAAATAAGAAATAAATTAATAGCTGGCAGTGATTTTCAAGCCTTGGCAAGAGAATTTTCACAAGACCCATCGGCTAAGGCAAACGGAGGTGACCTTGGCTATTTTACGGCTATGCAAATGGTTTACCCATTTGAGCAGGCTGCGTATACTACTACCGTGGGAGAAATTTCACCCCTTGTAAGGACGCGTTTTGGGTATCATATTTTGAAAATTCAAGATCGCAGAAAATCCAAGGGGGAAATAGAGGTATCTCATATTTTATTGCGGACAGGGACAAGCAATGATGGGAAAGTTAAAAATAGCATCTTCGAGATCTATGATCAATTGAAAGGAGGTCGCAATTGGGATGAATTATGTAAAGAGTTTTCAGAAGACACCAACACAAAAAATAGCGGAGGTCGTCTGCGTCCGTTCGGTGTTGGTGCGTTAGCCTCCGTTCCTGAATTTGAAGCTGTATCTTTTTCACTTCAGCAGCCAGGAGAGATCTCAGACCCGTTTCAATCCAATGTAGGTTGGCATATTATCAGACTGGAGAAAAAAATACCACTACCTCCATTTAAAGAAATGGAAGCATCTTTGAAAAGACGGGTAAGTCGCGATGAACGTTTACAGATTTCACAAACCGCTTTGATAACTAAGCGGAAAAAGGAATTTGAATTTATAGAGGTGCTTCCAACTAAAGAATATATTTTTTCACTGGCAGACTCTAGTTTGATAAAAGGCAATTGGAACTATGCCGGAATCGAAGAGGAAAAAGCAGAATCACTTTTTTCTTTGCAATCAAAAAACATATTCCTTACTGAGTTTATTGCCTATATCATTGCCAACCAGACAAAGAATGCGTTGAGTCCAAGCGCTTATATGACGCTGCTTTACGATAAGTTTATCAGTGAAAGCATGAACATCATTGAAGAGCAAAAGCTAATTGCTGAAAATGTTGATTACCGTTTATTACTCAACGAATACAAAGAAGGAATTCTTCTCTTTGAGATCATGGAGAGGGAAGTTTGGAACAAAGCTTCAGAGGATTCACTTGGCCAACACATCTATTATAGCGAACATCAGGATAAATACAAGGCAGGCGATCGCATTGAGGCTAGAATTTTCTCTACTTCAGACAAAGCATATTTGGACGAGATAGGAATGAAGATTGAAAAAGGGGACACTCTTAGGAAAGAGGATCTTAAAAAATTCAAATCCATCCAGAACAACAGAGCCTATGAAAAAGGAGACAACAAGGTGATTGATAGAATCAATTGGGTGATTGGGGTTCAGAAGACAGAAGCAGATGGAATGCATTATCTTGTGGAGGTAAGTAGACTGCTACCACCGGGAGGGAAAAGTTTTGAGGAAGCAAGGGCTAGTATAATTTCAGATTATCAGGATGCGTTGGAAAAGGCATGGGTAGCTCAACTCCGGCAAAAATATCCGGTAAAGATCAATAAGAAAGGTAAAAAACTCGTTATAGCAGAACTGCAGAAATGAAATTCAAAAGCATGCTGTTTCTCGGAATTAAAAAAGCACCCTTCGCGTCAACAATTGGCACGGCATGCTTCATTCTGCTTTCCTGCTTGCTTCAATCCTGTGATCTCATCCGGATGAAAAAAGATGAACCTGCTACCGAAGTCAGAAAGGCAGCGGCACGGGTTAATAATAATTATTTATATAGAGATGAGTTGGTTGGTATCGTTACGAATAATACGAGCTCAACCGATAGCCTGGATAGAGTGACGGCCTATATTAACAGCTGGATACGGAAGCAATTGCTTATTGATGAAGCGATGAAAATGATTGACATCAACGAAGCGGAAGTGGAGCGAAAAGTACTGGACTATCGCTATAGCCTGATTGGCTACGAATATCAGAACTTTTACATCAAGCAAAATCTTAGTGATAAAATTGATGATGTAGAAATTGAGAATTACTATAAAGAGCATATTGATAATTTCCTTCTAAAACAGAATATCATTAAAGGCACTTACATTAAAGTGCCTAAAGGAGCCCCTCGCACTGCACACATCAAGGAATTGATGTTCTCCCGCAAAGAGAAGGACGAAAATGAATTGAAATCGTATTGTCTCAGTTTTTCTGCCGCTTATCAATTGTCGGACTCGTCATGGATTGAATTTGACAAGCTAACCTTCAATTCGCCCCTGGCGGAGATACCCAACAAAGTTCAATTTCTGAAGAGTTATAATTATTACGAAACCAACGATACTAACTTTTTATACTTCATTAAGATTGATGCCTATAAGATGTCAGATAATATATCGCCCCTGGAATTTGTAAAAGAGGACATTAAAAATATCATATTAAATAAAAGAAAAGTTGAACTTGCGAGAAAATTAGAGGATCAAGTGTATGAAAATGCGGCCCGACAAAAGGATTTTGAGATTTTTGACAACTAGTATTGGTTTAGCAATAGTTATGCTAATGACCGTTCCGGGGTATGCCCAGGAGGGAGGATTCGTAGTTGATAAGATTGTTGCTAAAGTGGACAACTATATCGTGTTGAAATCGGAGTTGGAAAGCGCTTATCAAAATTATATTACTGATGGTAATCCTCCCTCTGAACCCGCTAAGTGCGACCTGTTAAATCGGTTAGTCGTTAATAAATTGTTGGTGGCGAAAGCCGAGATTGACTCAGTTGTGGTGAGCGATGATGAAGTGGATGCGTCTACCCAGCAACGGATGCAAATGATTCTTCAAAGTTCGGGCAATTCTCCAGAGCAGTTGGAGAAAGCGTATGGGAAGACGCTTGACCAAATAACATTGGAATTGAGGGATCAAATCCGCGAGCAGCTTCTTGCCCGTGAGATGAGCCAGACCATTACGAAAGACATGTCCATCATTCCTTCTGAGATCAGAAGGTTTTATAATAAAATTCCAACTGACAGTTTGCCTTTCTATTCTTCAGATGTAGAAGTGGGACAGATCGTCAAGATTGCAAACGTAAGTGAATCACAGGAGGCCGCGGCACGGGCTCAGTTAAGTGATTTGCGAGAGCAAATACTTGCCGGAGCTAGTTTTAATGAATTAGCAAAAAAATACTCGGGAGATCCAAGCGCCCAGTACAACGGAGGCGATATGGGTTATGTAGGAAGAGGCGCCATGGTTCCCCAATTTGAACGGATGGCTTTTAAACTTAAGGAAGGGGAAATCTCAATGCCCTTTAAATCTCCTTTCGGTTTTCACATTCTCCAATTGATTGACCGCAGGGGTAATGAATATAACTCTCGTCACATTTTGATTTCAGCCACGCCATCTGCGGATGATCTTGCGCGTGCAGAAAAATACCTGGATAGCTTACGTGTAAAAATTGTTAAAGACAGTATCAAGTTTGAGAAAGCAGCAAAAGAATATTCTGATGATGCAACCACAAAAAGTAGGGGAGGTTTCTTCACAGACGCTGATGGAGGAACAAAGATTTCCTTGCGCGAAATTGACCCTGTAGTTTACCTCGCCATCGATACGATGAAAACCGGACGGGTCTCAAAGCCAATGGTATATCGGACGGATGACGGAAAAGATGCCGTGCGTATTCTATATTTTAAGACGAAGTTGCCGCCCCATCAAGCCAACTTGAAAGACGACTGGCATAGAATTCAATCTGCAGCATTGGCTGAAAAGAAAGACCTGATGTTGGAGAAGTGGTTTAAGAAAGCGCGGACCGATGTTTTCATCAGCATTGATCCATTGTATCAGGGGTGTAATATTTTAGAATAGAAAACCCTCGGTCAGTGTCCTCACTGACCGAAAATGTAAAAATTGATGGACTGTGATGACTCAGTCCATGGCGAAGGTGGATTTAGAATTTTAAAAGTAGGTTTCGACACGATAGCTATCGGGTTCAACTCGGCAAGGAATAGAACGTTGTAAAGGATTATCCATGGGAAAAAGTTTTTCAAATGATGTGGAAGCTGCGGACGGACTTGCGCAGGCTTATAAAAATTTAAGATCGGAAATCGCTAAAGTGGTGGTTGGTCAAGACGATGTCGTTCGGCTGGTACTAACCGGAATTTTCTGTCAGGGTCATTCCCTTCTGGTAGGTGTACCTGGCCTTGCCAAAACACTCTTGGTACAAACTATTGCTACCTCACTTGATCTTGAATTTAAACGTATTCAGTTTACACCTGATCTTATGCCTTCGGATATTGTAGGCGCTGAGACGATGGATAAAGAAAGAAATTTTCAGTTCGTAAAAGGGCCTGTGTTTGCCAATATTGTTTTAGCGGATGAAATCAATCGCACCCCACCTAAAACACAGGCTGCGTTACTTGAGGCCATGCAGGAATATGCCGTAACCATTGCAGGCAAGCGCTATCCTCTTCCTCAGCCCTTTTTTGTTTTAGCAACCCAAAACCCGATTGAGCAGGAGGGAACCTATCCACTCCCCGAAGCACAGCTCGATCGTTTTATGTTTAACATATTACTGGATTACCCTTCTTACAAGCAGGAAGTGGATATTGTAAAGAACACAACAGCTGATGATATTAAGAAAGTGAACAAAGTGCTTACGGCTGAAGAAATTGTTGCCTTTCAGCATCTGGTAAGAAGAGTACCCATCGCTGACAATGTAGTGGAGTACGCGGTGAAGCTAAGTCACTTAACCCGACCTGGCGTGAATGGTTCTGCCAATGCCAACCAATTTCTGGAATGGGGAGCCGGCCCGCGTGCATCACAATATCTCGTGCTGGGCGCCAAATGCAACGCTTTATTGAATGGAAAGTACTCCCCGGATATTGAAGATGTGCAAGCCCTGGCACGCCCGGTATTACGTCATCGCATCGTTCGCAACTTTAAAGCGGAAGCAGAAGGAATAACGGTGGATGGAATAATTGATAAGTTGCTGGCGGTTTAAATTCTATACCTAAGGGGTATTCACCTCATGAAACCCCTCTGTATTATCCGTCCAGCTCATTGGATATTTTGAATCAATAAATTCCAGTGCATCGGTAGTTGGGAATAAAGGACGGAAGGTGTCTATCATTACCGCCAATTCATGAGTCTCTTTTGCGCCAATACTTTTTTCTACTGTGCCGGGGTGCGGGCCATGCGGCAATCCGCCCGGGTGAAGTGTAAATGAACCACGCTCAATTCCCCTGCGGCTCATAAAATTTCCCTCGGCATAGTAGAGCACTTCATCGCTATCAATGTTGCTGTGGTTGTACGGTGCTGGTATCGATAGCGGATGATAATCGAACAGACGCGGCACAAAAGAGCAGATCACAAAATTGTGCGCCTGAAAAGTCTGGTGCACAGGAGGAGGCTGATGAATTCTTCCCGTAATTGGCTCAAACTCATGAATAGAAAATGCATATGGCCACAAGAAGCCATCCCAACCCACTAAGTCCAGTGGACTGTAATCGTAGATGTACTGATGGAGATAACCCTGCTTTTTAATTTTCAGCAAAAATTCACCTTTGCTTGTATCGGTGATCAACTCATGCGGTGGACGGATATCACGCTCACAATAAGGAGAGTGTTCACCCAATTGACCTAGTTCATTGCGGTAGCGCTTCACGGTTTCCACGGGTGAGGATGCCTCAACGATTAACAGTCGCAAGGGTCCTTCTTCAAAGTCAAGTTTGTAAATGACAGTGCGAGGAATAACCACATAGTCACCTTGTTTCAATTCAAGTTTACCAAACTGAGAGATCAAAGCTCCTTTGCCATCGTGGATAAACAAGACTTCATCACCTTCAGCATTTTTGTAGAAGTAGTCCATCTTTCGCTGCTTAGGAGAACAGATGGAAATGGAACAATCACTGTTCATGAGCAATACTTTCCGCGCGCTTAAATAATCATCGCCTGTAGTTGCTACTTTTGATGTATTGAGATGAGTTTGCCGCAAGGCGTAATCCTGAATGATGGAAGGCCCGTATTTGACAGGATCTTTTAAAGCTTTGACTCGCGTGGGAGCATTAATATGATACAGGTTGGAATAGATTCCGGAAAAGCCTTCAGAACTAACGAGCTCTTCTTTGTATAAACTGCCATCGGGTTGACGAAATTGTGTGTGACGTTTGGGTGGAATTTTTCCAAGGCGATGATAGTACATAGTTTTGGCACTTTTTGTTGAGAAGTAAAGTTATAAAACTTACAGGTCATTTGTGGGCGAATGGCTATCTTTGTAATCGATTGAACAGGTTGAAAACTTAATTTTTATGGTAGAGGCAATTACATCAAGCCACGAGGCAATTTCACTGGAAGAAAAATTCGGAGCGCACAATTATCACCCACTCGAGGTAGTATTAAGTAAAGGAGAGGGTGTGTATTTGTGGGATGTGGAGGGCAAACGTTATTATGATTTTCTTTCTGCTTACAGTGCCGTCAATCAGGGCCATTGCCATCCCCGCATAATTAATGCGTTGATCAATCAGGCAAAGGAGCTTACCCTTACGTCAAGGGCTTTTTATAATGATAAACTTGGCATCGCGGAGAAATTTGTTTGTGAGACGTTCGGCTACGATAAGGCACTTTTTATGAACAGTGGTGCAGAAGCCAATGAAACAGCCATCAAACTTGCGCGTAAATGGGGCTATACAAAAAAAGGAATTCCTGATAACAAAGCAGTCATTGTGGCTGTGAAACATAATTTTCATGGCAGAACTACCACGATCATTTCTGCTTCGACAGATCCTTCCTCTCAAAAAGGATTTGGTCCATTTATGCCAGGCTTTGAGATCGTTGAATACGACAGTGTTCCCGCATTGGAAAAAGCACTTGCTAATCCAAATGTGTGCGGTTTATGGATTGAACCTATTCAGGGAGAAGCAGGAGTATATGTTCCTGCAGAAGGATATTTGAAATCAGCAGAAAAACTGTGCCGCAAGCATAATGTATTGTTGATGATGGATGAAGTTCAGACGGGTATTGCGCGCACAGGGAAGATGCTCGCCTCTGACTATGAAGGTATACGGCCTGATTTGTTGATCTTAGGCAAGGCACTTTCAGGAGGAGTTTTCCCTATCTCATTGGTGCTTGCAGATGATGAAGTTATGCTTGTGATTAAGCCGGGAGAACATGGTTCAACTTTTGGCGGAAACCCGTTGGCCTCCGTAGTCGTTATGGAAGCCCTCCAGGTGATCAAAGATGAGAAGTTGGCGGAGAACGCTTATAAGCTGGGAATCATTTTCCGCGAGCGAATGACTGCGCTGATGAAGAAGACGAAACTTGTTTCTTTGGTTAGAGGCAAAGGATTGTTGAATGCCATTGTTATCAATGACACGCCACAAAGCGAAACGGCTTGGAATATTTGTTTGAAATTTGCTGAAAATGGATTGCTGGCAAAGCCAACGCATGGCAACATCATTCGTCTGGCTCCCCCTTTGGTGATCACCGAAGATCAGCTACATGAGTGTTGCGACATCATTGAGAAATCTATTCTCACATTTGATAAACAAGGTGGGTTCAAAAACGGTGAAGTTTCCCCTACCCGGGAAATAACTGAAGTACCTTAGTCTATTCCAAATCCCTTAGCTCAAAATCCTTACCCTTACCATATTTTATCAAGTCTTTGAGTAAGTACCGCTCCATGGTATAGAGGTCTTTTACTTTAAAGTCTCCGTTCACCATAATATACTCAATCACAAAATCGTGTTGCTCACCGTGATTGACCAGCCGATACTTTTTGCCGTTGCGCAATACATCAAAAGAAAGTCCCGCCATTAGAGCTCCTCCTCTCGTTCAAGCATAAGAATAGATGCTTGAGGAACAATGAAATATTTCTCAGCTTCATACATTACTTCGATGGCACCTTTTTGAAGGAAGATGGCGAGGTCGCCCTCCTGAGCCTGCAGCGGTAAGTATTTGATTTGATCTTCTTTTCCTTTCCACAAGTCATCTTCATCGGCAGGCATAGGAAGAGGATAGCCGGGGCCGACTTTGATCACAAACCCGCTTTGAATTCTCTCCTTTTCCTGAACTCCCGGAGGAAGGTATAGCCCGCTGGCTGTCTTATCCGTTTGTCTTGCAGGGCGGATCAAAACGCGATCACCTACCACAATTAGTTTTTTTAATTTATTATCTGCGGTCACCTTCATTTTAAAAATAGTTATTCAAATAAACCAGTCTGATCTTCGGAGCGTGATAAGAGTTTTTGATCGATGGTCTTATTGGCTTTAGCGCCTAATTTTTTTAGTTCCTCCACTCTCCTCACCAAATTACCACTGCCGCCTACAAGTTTCTTCATAGATTCTTCGTAGACTTTTTTAGATAGATCCAATTGGCGGCCAAGGTTAGTGAGATCATCAGAGAATCCAACAAACTTATCGTACAAATCCCCTGCCTTATTGGCGATCTCAATTACGTTTCTGTTTTGATATTCTTGCTTCCATACGTTCTTGATTAATTGCAAAGAAGGAATCAATAGTGTTGGACTAACAAAAACAATTCTTTTTTCCAGTGCCTCCTCATATAAACGTTTCTCACTTTGGATCGCTAAAATATAGGCGGGTTCAATAGGGATAAACATGATCACAAAGTCGAGGCCCTGATCCGCAATATCCTGATAGTTTTTTTCGCCCAGCCCTTTCATGTGTTGACGGATGGAGAGCAAGTGCGCTTTCAGGGCGATTACCTTTTCTTCTTCCGTGGAGCTGTTAACAAAATTATTATAAGCCGTTAGGCTCACTTTTGAATCGATGATGACGTGCCTGTTTTCGGGTAATCGGATAATGACATCCGGGCGAAGTCTTCCTTCTGCCGTGGTAAATGATTCCTGAACCGTGTATTCCCGATCTTTTTCCAGACCTGACTTTTCCAGAATACTTTCCAGAATAAATTCACCCCAGGCACCTTGAGCTTGCGAGTCTCCCTTTAATGCACGCGTTAGATTTTCTGCCTCATGGGTCATCCGGACATTCAGTCGCTGAAGATTTTCCAATTGCTCGCGCAAGCCGGAGTTTCTGGCGATCGTGTCACGGTGGGTTTCCTCCACACGCTTTTCAAATTCTACAATCTTTTCTCCCAGGGGTTTTAACAAATCAAAAATATTAGACTTGTTCTGATCGGTAAATTTTTTGCTTTTTTCCTCGAAGATATCATTGGCGAGATTTTTAAACTGGGAAGTGAAGCGTTCTTGTAATTCAGCCACTTCTGACTTTCTTTCATCAAATTTTTCTTCCAAATTTCTAAAATCCGCTTCAGTGGAAGCGAGGCTATTGGTAAGATCTAGCACTTTTATTCGCTCAAGCTCTATTTCTTTCTTCAATTCGGCAAGTTGAAGTGCCAGTATTTTATTTTTTTCCTGCTCAATGATGACACGTGATGAGGACCCCTGTTGATCACCCAAAAATTTCGAGCGGGCGATTAGCCAGCCAATGATCGCGCCTAACGCAGCACCCAACAGCAAATAAGTTATTTCCATCTGTGGTAAAGTTAGGGAAAATTATCCGCCACTAAGCGTACTTGATTTCCTATAAACCAGAGACAAAGGGGCGAGAGACTAAAACTCAGAAAAGAGATATGAGTTTAAATTTTTCTTCGGTTGATTTCCGGTATACGATCAAACATTTTGATGGCTTGCTGTAGGATTTCGTTCGTCTCGTTAAAGATAGGATAGAATCCATTGTTGTTCCAGATCTTGCGGGCAATTTGAGCCTTTACATGCACTTGAAATACTTTTTTGTTCTTGGTCAGATCTTTATCATCAGGCTGAACTTTATTTCGTTTACCGATCGCCACTAACTCATCCAACATGGTATCTGTTACAATAAAATTTTTATAAAATTTCTCATATCCGTCTTTTTCTAACTCGGAGCGGTGGCCACTTAAATAATTGAATACATATTCGGGCAATGAGTTGGTATTATAAAGTTCATTTAAGTAACGGCTGTTGAGTACGGTATCCAATGGCACAAAGTAATCGGGCATAATGCCACCACCACCATACACCGTGCGGCCATTCGTGGTCTTGTATTTTAGTGAGTCATTAAATTTTACACTATCGGCTGTAAAAAATTCGCCATGCTTATACCGCTTGACTATATCTCTGGCATATTCTTGTTCATCGGTGTAAGGCTTTTGTATGGAACGGCCACTGGGAGTATAGTATCTTGAAATGGTTAAACGAAGTTCTGATCCATCGGTGAGGTCAAACGGGGATTGAACTAACCCTTTACCGAACGATCTTCTTCCAATGATTAACCCACGATCATTATCTTGTAGAGCACCAGCAAGAATTTCAGAAGCAGAGGCACTTCCCTCATTAACCAGGACAATCAGATCTCCTTTTTCAAACTGGCCTTTGTTGGTAGAGAGCGCATCAGAATTGTATTTTGTGTCTTTGCCTTTTGTGAAAACAATTTTTTCATCGGCAGGTAAAAATTCATCGGCAAGATCAATCGCCTGATTCATGTAACCCCCTGGATTTCCCTGAAGATCCAGCACCAATTTTTTCATGCCCTCTTTTTTCAGCTTGGTAAGGGCTTCCTGAAATTCATCAAATGTAGTTTGCGCAAAACGGCTGACTTTGATATAGCCAATCTCTTGATCGATCATATATGAGGCATCCACCGAATACTGAGGAATCTTATCGCGGATGATGGTGAAGATTAAAGGGTTCTTTACATTTCTGCGAAGCACTTCAATTTTGACTTCGGTTCCTTTAGGACCTTTGAGATGTTTCATAACATCCGTATTCGAAAGATGAATTCCGGCTATGACTGTGGTATCCACTTTAATGATTTTGTCACCCGATTGTAAGCCCACCGCTTCTGATGGCCCTCCACTCAAGGGAGCAACCACAACTAGTGTGTCATGAAAAATATTGAATTCAATACCGATGCCCTCATAGTTGCCACGCAGGTCTTCATTAGCCTCTTCCCGGTCGGCAGCAGAGATGTAAGCAGAGTGGGGATCGAGTTTAGCAAGCATGTGCTGGATGGCGTCATCCACAAGTCCATCTGTTTTGGTTTCATCCACATATTCATTTTTCACCAGACTTAGCACCTCGCGAAGTTTTTGAATGTCGGAGCCAACCTCACCGGCTGCTGATTTGCCTCCTAAACTTGCCCCAATTAGGACTCCGGCTGCCAATCCAATGCACAGCACAAGGGGAAGACTAATTTGAAAATTCGTGTTCTTCGGCTCGCTCATTTCTTTTGGGTAATTAGGACTCTAACGCTTTTTAGGGCCTTAAAGTTAGTTTCTATTTTGATCTAAAGGCAAAGATCTCTCTACACTGGCCAATATTAAGGATTACTTTCTAATTGGCTATTGAGGATTGATTTTTATCTTTACAAACTGGCATGGCGCAAACAAGTTTAAAATATAGAAGGATAGGGGAACTGGTCGACCAGAATAATATTCGGGCCTATGTGCTTTATTATTTTGGCATTAAGTTTTATGAATATTCGGAGCATACGCTGGAGCAGGTTTGCAAGGAAAAAGATTTGCAAGTTGATCAACTGGTTAAAGAACTTGAGTCACCGACCGAGAATTTTAAAGAGGCTGACCTTCCCCTGATTTCCTACCCCATTGATCTTATCATCGAATACCTCAAGCACGCTCACTTTTTATTTGTTAAACACAAGCTGCCTTACATTACAAAACTGGTGGAGAGTTTTAATGCCAATCATAAGAATTATGATTTGGTGGAAAAAGATTTGAAAGTGTTGCTCCCTCTTTTTGTGGAGGATTTTATTCATCACATCTACGAAGAGGAAGATACCCTGTTTACATACTTACGTTTACTTGACAAAGCCTCTCGGGGACGATATAATCCATCTGAACTTTTCTATATGATGGAGCGCAATTCGCTGCAGCGCTTTGCAATTGAACATGAAGAACACGATGATGAGATGAAAGGAATTCGAAAGATCACTCACAACTATCATCTCTCCACCGATGCACCCCTTCATGTAAAAGTGATTTATACCGAATTGATGCAGTTTGAAAAAAACCTGCAAACACATGCCCGCATAGAAAACGAGATACTTTTCCCTAAAGCCATGGCGCTGGAGAACAAAGTAAAAAAATCGTTTTTGGAAAAAGTAAAATTCAACTAAAGTCACAGACAACCAAACCTAATGTGATGGGACGAATCCTCGCTATTGACTATGGATTGAAAAGAACAGGTCTGGCGGTAACCGATCCCTTGAGAATTATCGCTACCGCTTTGGAAACGGTGGAAACGAATGGACTTATTGCTTTTCTATCAAGCTATTTTCAGAAAGAACAAGTAGATGAAGTTGTCATTGGCATGCCTAAGCAATTGAATAATAAAGATTCTGAAATAGCTCCCTTGGTGAGAAAGTTTGTCGATCAATTTAAGACGACATTTTCAAAGAAACCGATTTTTCTGGCAGATGAGCGCTATACCAGTGCCCTGGCACAACGAGCTATGATTGATGGAGGAATGAAAAAGAAAGACCGTCAGGTGAAAGGGAATGTAGACAAGATCAGCGCGACTCTTATATTACAATCCTATCTGGAAAGGAGGAAATAAGCTTCTTTTTCTAAATCGTATTTCGTGGCTAACTTTGCAGTCTCAACGATCCAAAATGGTGTACCCAATTATTATGTATGGCGATCCGGTGCTACGAAGGAAAGCATCGGATATAGACAGAAGTTTTGACGTCAAGACACTCATTCAGGATATGTTTGAGACGATGCATGGAGCGAAGGGTATTGGATTGGCAGCACCACAGATCGGCAAGAGCATCCGTTTGTTTGTAGTAGATGGAACCACGATTGATGACGAGCCAGAATTGGAGGGTTTTAAGAAAGCATTTATCAACCCCCAGTTACTTGATGAGACGGGAAAGGAGTGGCCTTTTGAGGAAGGTTGTCTGAGTATCCCTAATATCCGAGAAGATGTTTTCAGAAAAGAGAAGCTCAGAATCAGGTATGTAGATGAAAACTGGATGCTGCACGAAGAAGAGTACGATGGTATGAAGGCCCGCATTATTCAGCATGAGTATGACCACATTGAAGGCAAATTATTTATTGACTACCTCACTCCATTGAAAAAGAGAATGCTCAAGGGAAAGCTCAATAACATCAGTAAAGGAGATGTGGAAACAGAGTACAGGATTTTAGCGCCTTTAAAAAAATAGTTTCCATTGAAATTAGTCTCTCGCCTCCCAGAAGTCGGCAGCTCCATTTTCTCGGTGATGTCAAAGCTTGCTCTGGAGCACAATGCCATCAATCTTTCACAAGGCTTTCCTGATTTTCCTGTTTCAGAAAAATTGATTGAGTTGATTCATAGGAATATGAAGGAAGGCCATAATCAATATGCTCCTAGCCCGGGAGTTCTTGCTCTGAGAAAAATTATTGCGGAAGTAATTTCAAAAACTTATCAAAAACCTACCAACCCAGAAACAGAAATAACAATTACCGATGGAGGAACAGAAGCGCTTTTCTCGGTGATTGCTGCTCTGGTGAGTCAAGGCGATGAAGTGATTGTATTTGACCCCGCTTATGATTCCTACGATCCTGCCATACGTTTAAATGGTGGGATACCGGTTCATATTAATTTAAGCCCGCCTTCGTTTGCTATTGATTGGGAAGAAGTGAAACTTAAAATTACTTCACGAACCAAAATGATCATGGTCAATACGCCCCACAATCCGACTGGTGCTGTGTTGGATGAAACTGATTTAAAAAAGCTTGAAGAGATTGCGTTAAGCCATGGAATCATTGTGCTAAGCGATGAAGTGTATGAGCGTATTATCTTTGAAGGTCGTGTGCACCAGAGTGTATTGAAATATCCAGCATTGGCATTACAGAGTGTCGCGGTGTTTTCTTTTGGCAAGACTTTTCATGCTACAGGGTGGAAGATAGGTTATGCTGTTGCGGCAGAACCCCTGACCAAAGAAATTCGCAAGGCGCATCAGTTTATTACTTTTAGTGTCAACACGCCTATCCAACTAGCGTTGGCGGAATATATGACCGATCCAGAGAACTATACTCGGCTCGGAAAATTTTATCAGCAGAAACGCGATTTCTTTTTGGATCAGATTAAGGGCTCTTCATTTGAACCACTTCCTTGTTTTGGCAGCTACTTTCAATTGTTATCATACAAAAAAATATCTGATAAACCGGACATGGAAATGGCGGAATGGCTTACCAAAGAGCACAAAATGGCCTGTATTCCTGTGTCTCCATTCTACAAGGATAGAACTGATCATCAACTTCTTCGTTTTTGCTTTGCGAAAAAAGAAGGGACCTTGGAAAAGGCGGGACAACTATTAAAAAGGCTTTAATGACAATTTGTTAAGAAACCTATCCTTTATTCCGCTTTTGATTGTTTTCTTTGCGGAACGTTTTAATCACTATGCAGGACCTAAAAATCACGATCATTCAGTCAGATCTTCATTGGGAGGATATTGGGGCCAATTTGGCCATGTTTGAAGAGAAAATCTGGCAAATAGGCCAACAAACCGATGTGATCGTACTGCCGGAAATGTTCACTACCGGGTTTACGATGAAAGCCAACAAGCTGGCTGAGATGATGAATATGCGCACCTTCAAGTGGATGAAGCAGATGGCAGATCAGACAGGGGCGTTGATCTTGGGGAGCTTTATCGCCAATGTGCACGATCGTTTTTACAACCGTCTTTTATGGATGGAGCCAGAAGGCAACTTCAAAACTTATGATAAACGTCACCTCTTCCGTATGGCTGAGGAAAACCATATCTATACTCCGGGAGAGAGTTTATTAATTGGTCATTGGAAGGGATGGAGGATTTGTCCTTTGGTTTGCTACGATCTTCGTTTTCCGGTGTGGAGCAGGAATCGATGGAACCCGTCTTTGAAAAAAACTTCTTATGATTTGTTGCTGTATGTTGCGAACTGGCCAAAAGTCAGGATTAACGCATGGGAGACTTTATTAAGAGCAAGAGCGATTGAAAATCTTAGCTATGTTGTGGGTGTCAATCGCGTGGGCAATGATGGCAATAATGTTGAATACAGTGGACAATCTTCCATCATCAGTCCAAAAGGAGATACCATCTTTTCTGTAGAGGGAATTGAGGCTATACGCACAACAACTATTAGTGCCAACTCACTACAAGCTTACCGCGATAAGTTTCCTGCGTTTATGGACGCAGATGATTTTTCGATTGAGTTTGAACAAGTGCCTGAAGAAGACTATTGAGATGACTTTTGTGTTTCCTTCATGATCTCGTCTCCTCACCCTTAATTTACAGTACTAAAAAACAGTTTTCAATGCAGTCCAGAAAAATCACAAGAGCACTCATCTCCGTTTTTTATAAAGATAATCTGGAGCCAATTATAAAAATTCTTGCCGCTCAAGGTGTAGAGTTTGTAAGTACAGGAGGCACTCAGGACTTCATGGAAAAATTAGGGCATAAAGTAACTCCGGTTGAGCAGTTAACCGGCTATCCATCTATTTTTGGAGGGAGAGTTAAAACATTACACCCCTCTGTTTTTGGAGGTATTTTATTTCGTAGAGATGATCAAAATGATATTGAGCAAGCTCGTCAATTTAATATTGCCCCCATTGATCTTGTCATCGTGGACCTCTATCCCTTTGAAGAAACAGTAAAGAAGGGAGGTATCGAGCAAGAGGTCATTGAGAAGATTGACATTGGAGGGATTTCATTGATTCGCGGAGCGGCAAAAAATTTCATCGATGTACTCATTGTTTCTTCTCGCGATCAATACACAGAATTATTAACTCTTTTGGAGAAAGGAAACGGAACTTCAACCTTAGCCGAACGAAAACGGTTTGCGGCACTCGCTTTTGACGTTACCTCTCACTATGATTCTGCCATCTTCTCTTACTTCAACCTGGAACAGCACATCCCAAGTTTGAAGGCAAGCTTCCAAAAGGGAGAAATACTTCGCTATGGTGAGAACCCACATCAGCAAGGTTTTTATTATGGAAATCTTCACTCGATCTTTGATCAACTAAATGGGAAAGAACTTTCCTACAATAATCTGGTGGACGTGGATGCGGCAGTCAGCCTCGTTGGTGAATTCAAAGGAGAAACAGCATTTGTGATCATAAAGCATACAAACGCATGCGGTGTGGCCACGGCTTCAACTGTTAAAGAGGCCTACCTTAAGGCATTTCAGGCCGATACGATCTCTGCATTTGGAGGAGTCTTGGCAACTAATCACCCTATTGATCGGGCAGCAGCAGATGAAATCAATAAACTTTTTTTTGAGATTCTCATTGCTCCCGATTATTCCAAGGAGGCCCTTGATCTTTTGAAATCCAAGAAAAATAGGATTCTCCTTAAGCAAAAAAGTGCGATCGACTCAACGAAGCAATTCAAATCGCTGCTCAATGGGGTTATCGAGCAAGATCGGGATCTTAAGACGGATAGTAAGGACGATTTGAAAGTAATGACGAAAAGAGCTCCTTCTGTGCAAGAAGTTAATGCGCTGTTATTTGCGAGTAAAATAGCCAAGCACACTAAGTCAAATACTATCGTTTTGGCGGTTGAAGGGCAATTATTGGCAAGTGGAGTAGGGCAGACCTCCCGTGTTGATTCGTTGAAACAGGCCATCGAAAAGGCGAAGAGTTTTGGATTTGATTTAAAAGGTGCGGCCATGGCATCCGATGCGTTCTTTCCCTTCCCCGACTGTGTGGAAATTGCATACGAACAGGGAATTCAGGCCGTGATTCAGCCAGGAGGTTCCATAAAAGATCAGGACTCTATTGACTACTGTGATAAGAACGGCATGGCCATGGTGTTCACAGGAATCAGGCATTTCAAGCATTGATTACTTCGACAAGGAATCATCGAGTATTTTTTCGTTTGAATGCGAATAAAATTCACGGCAATATTTATGTAATTTTGGCCTTCAAATTAATTCAACTTAGAGGAGGACTAACTTAATGGGACTTTTTGATTTCTTCACCAGTGATATTGCCATAGATCTCGGTACTGCCAATACGCTCATCATCCATAAGGATAAGATTGTGGTGGACGAACCCTCCATCATCGCAATCGATAAAAACACGAATAAAGTGTTGGCCATCGGTCGCGAAGCCATGCAGATGCATGAAAAAACCCACGACAACATCAAAACCATACGCCCTCTTAAGGAAGGCGTAATTGCCGACTTTCATGCGGCTGAAATGATGATTCGTGGGATGATCAAACTGATCGATACCGGTAGGCGGTTATTTCCACCTTCTCTGCGGATGGTGATTTGTATCCCTTCTGGAATTACTGAAGTTGAAAAGCGTGCGGTGCGCGACTCTGCTGAGCACGCGAATGCAAAAGAAGTATACATGATTCACGAGCCGATTGCAGCTGCGATTGGTATTGGTATTGACATAGAGCAGCCTATCGGCAATATGATTGTGGATATTGGTGGAGGTACTACGGACATTGCTGTGATTGCACTATCAGGGATTGTTTGTGACCAATCGATTCGAATAGCAGGAGATACCTTCAATCGGGATATTCTTGACTATATGCGAAGACAGCATAATTTATTAATTGGAGAGCGTTCTGCAGAACGGGTTAAAATAGAAGTAGGTTCTGCCCTCACCGAATTAGATGATGGACCGGATGATTATGAAATTCGCGGCAGAGACTTAATGACCGGGATTCCGAAGGTTATTAAAATTTCTTACTCAGAAGTTGCCTTTGCTTTGGACAAGTCAATTTCCAAATTGGAAGAAGCTGTCCTTAAAGCCTTAGAGATTTCTCCGCCAGAACTTTCTGCAGATATTTATGAAAGAGGAATTTACCTCACAGGAGGTGGCGCGTTATTAAGAGGTTTGGATAAACGATTGGCGCTAAAAACCAAGCTACCCATTCATGTTGCCGATGATCCTTTGCGTGCTGTAGTAAGAGGAACAGGGGCGGCACTGAAAAACCTTAAGCATTTCCGTTCTGTATTGATGACATGATTTCATGGAGAGGCTCTTTTACTTTTTTTATCAGTATAGGGCCTTCTTTACGTTCCTCATTTTAGAATTATTATGTGCATGGATGATTGTAGAAAACAATCAATATCAAAGCACAAAATTTTTCAATTCTTCCAATCGACTTGCCGCCAACCTTATTGGATTTTCACAAGGTGTTCGTGAATATTTTTCACTCCGTGATATCAATCGGGAACTTGCAGACGAGAATGCGACTCTTCGCAAGAAACTGGAACAACGGCACCAAAGCCTTTATTCTCTGGAAAGCAGGGAAATCAAGGATCCCGCTATCATCAATCGATTTGATTATGTAAGTGCAAAGGTTGCGAACAACTCTACTGCGCTATTTAAAAATTTCATCACCATTGATAAAGGACACAATGCAGGACTTCTTCCGGGAATGGCTGTGATTAGTTCTGCCGGAGCCGTGGGGAAGGTGAAAGCAGTATCTCAACGTTATGCAGTAATCATTTCTCTTTTAAACATTGATGAGCAAGTTTCGAGTGTAATTAAGAGAACCGGATATTTTGGAACTGCCCAATGGGATGGCATCAACCCCCGACTGATTGATTTGCGGTACATTCCCAGGCATGTGAAGCCACTTGTTGGAGACACGGTAGTCACATCAGGTTACAATGCTGTTTTTCCAGAGGGAGTATTGATTGGTGTCATTAAGGAAGTCAGTTTAAGTGAGGAGGCTTTATTCTATAGGATTAAAGTTGAGCTCGCACAGGATTTTGGCAAGCTTGCTTTTGTTGAAATTGTAAAGAGCAACCTCAAGTTGGAGAAGGATTCATTGGAACAAGTAACCATTGGAATTCCAAAATGACACGATCAGGCATCCTACAATTTCTTTCCTTCTTCCTCTACCTTTTGGTCCAGGTGATGTTGCTTAAGAATTTGGTCTTATTCAACACTTCATTTTGTTTCCTTTATGTAGTCTTTATTCTCTTACTTCCGATTGAAATCAATGGACTTGTTTTAATGGTGATTGGCTTTCTTCTTGGGTTTTCAATTGATATTTTCTACGATAGTTTGGGTTTGCATGCCGCCACGTTGGTATTGATTGCTTATTTGAGAAATTACTGGCTATCAGTAATCACTCCACAGGGAGGTTATGATTCAGGGATAGGGCCTACCTTGGCAGGTAATGGACTTCAATGGTTTTTGGTTTATTCATTGCCATTGGTATTTATTCACCACTTTATATTATTTTTTATTGAGGCTTCTGGGTTTTCGATGTTTTGGTACACCATGCAGAAAGTCACTACCAGCCTTATTTTTACCATGACAGTAATTGTATTACTTCAGTACCTATTGCCTAGCCGCAAAAGAATATGAACGAAGGAAGGAGAGAGATACTGCAGATTATGTTTGTTTTGGTAGGGATAGTTTTTGTTGTAAAGTTATTCTTTATCCAGGTTCTGGATAGCCGCTACGCAGAACTGGCGGATAGCAATGCAATTCTTCGTGAAGTAGAATATCCTTTTCGCGGATTGATTACTGACCGGAAAGGCAAGCTGATCGTGTACAATACTCCTGAGTTTGATTTAACTGCAATCATTAAGGAAGTAAAGAATTTTGACTCCGCCAGGTTTTGCATTGTATTTGAAATGTCACGAGAGGAGCTTCGCGAAAAATTCAAAGAGCTCAAGAGACGAAAGGAATATTCAGCTTTCAAGCCTACCTTATTTATTGATCAGTTATCGAACTATGACTTTGCCAGGATTCAGGACAATCTGGACGAGTTCTCTGGTTTCTACATTCAAGCCCGAACAACGCGAGCCTATACATCCTCTGGACTTGCCAATGCGCTGGGCTACGTAAGTGAAATCAGCAAGGGCCGACTTGAGAAAGATGAATCGAAGATTTATAGACAAGGAGATTATGTTGGTCAGAGTGGAATCGAAGCTTTTTATGAAGAACAGCTTCGAGGAAAGCGAGGCGTGCGTTTTAAACTTCGGAATGTAAAGGGAATTGAAAAAGGCTCGTTCAAAAATGGTGAATATGATACACTTTCTGTTCCCGGTCAGGATTTAGTGACTGGTATTGACCTGGACCTTCAGCAGTATGGTGAGTTTTTAATGAAAGGTAAGGCGGGGAGTGTGGTAGCCATTGAACCGTCTTCCGGGGAAATTTTATCCCTTGTTTCCGGCCCATCGTATGATCCTACTTTACTTACCGGCAAAAGATACAGTTCCAATTTTGTACTCATAAGCAATGACACCAATAAGCCATTGTTTAACAGGCCATTAATGGCCCAATACCGCCCAGGTTCCATTTTTAAAATTGCTCAGGCGATGACGGCCTTGCAGGAAGGGGTGATCACTCCGGAAACACGAATACGATGTGATCGTTCAATAATCGATTGTCATGGAGCACATTCATTTGAAGATTTAAGAGGTGCTATTGCAAATTCTTGCAACCCCTATTTTCATGGGGTGCTTCGCAGAATGCTCAACAAAGGAATTTCAACCGATCCTTATCAAGATACCCGTATTGGGTTGGCGGAATGGAATAAGCACATCATGAGTTTCGGTTTTGGCGGTCAACTCGGTATTGATTTACCCAATGAAAAAGGAGGATTAATTCCAACCCCGAGTTATTATGACAGAGCCTATGATAATCGACCGTGGAAATTTTCGAACATCTACTCGATTGCTATTGGTGAGGGGGAGAATCTGGTAGTGCCAATCCAGATGGCCAATTTTGCAGCTACCATTGCCAACCGTGGGTTTTATTATACTCCGCATTTAATCAAGGCGATAGGAAAAGATAAAAAGCCATTACCAGTTTATAGGGAACGGCATTATACTACTATTGACTCAGCTCACTTTAGAATTGCTGCTGATGCTATGGAAAAAGTAGTTCAAGAGGGTACAGGTCAATACAGAGCGAAGCTTCAGGATATTATTGTTTGTGGAAAGACAGGAACCGTTGAGAACGATCCGCATCCTGCACATGCCGTATTCATAGCATTTGCTCCAAAGGATAATCCGAAGATTGCCATTTCAGTTTATGTTGAAGATGCGGGCCAGGGTGCGCGATCAGCGGCCTCCATTGCAAGTTTGATGATTGAAAAATATTTGATCGGGCAAACAAAGCGTCCTCATATCGAGCAGTATGTATTGAATGGAAAATTTCTGGATTAACTAAAAATAGAAATTGAGAAGAGATATTGATTTATCGGGAAAGCTGGACTGGGCTACCATAGCACTTTTTCTTGCGCTAGTGGTTCTTGGCTGGGCCAATATTTTTGCAGCGGTGTATGATGATACCATCAAACAAACCATGTGGGACCTATCGCTCAATTCAGGGCGGCAGCTTTTATTTATCATCGCTGCTGTTTTCATAATTATTGGTATCATCATTATTGATATGCGATTTTATGAGACGTTCGCTTATCTTATTTACGGAATCATTTTATTCTTATTGATTTTAGTTCCTGTAATTGGAAAAGAAGTAGGTGGAAATAAGGCTTGGATAGGCATTGGCTCTTTTGGAGTGCAACCTTCTGAGTTTGCCAAATTCGCTACCGCTTTGGCGATTGCTAAGTACATTGGTTCGGTTGGCTTTAAGATTGATAATTTTCGGAGTCAATTGGCTTTGTTTGCCATCATTGGAATTCCGATGGCACTTATTCTCTTACAGAAAGACACGGGCACTGCCTTAGTCTTTACAGCATTTGTATTGGTTTTTTTTCGTGAGGGAATGTCACCCTTCTTAATCATTGTCGGAATTTGCGCAGCCACTATTTTTGTTCTTACCCTCCTTATTCCCAATCAATGGTATTTACACGGAGCCATTGTCATCATTTTGATTCTGCTTATTTCATTTGGTAAAAAGAGGATTAAACGAATTGCCTTTCTGACGATTGGTGCAGTGATAATTATAGGTGTTATTGAAAGTGTTGATTACGTGATCAAAGATGTTCTAAAACCCCATCAGCAAAACCGTGTAAAAGCGTTGATCAACCCGGATGCAGATCCCTTAGGTTATGGATGGAACGTAACCCAATCAAAAATTGCCATTGGCAGCGGTGGATTTTCAGGGAAAGGTTTTTTAAAAGGAACACAGACAAAGTTTGATTTTGTCCCAGAGCAAAGCACAGATTTTATTTTTTGTACCATAGGTGAAGAGCAGGGCTGGATAGGAAGTGTTATTGTTGTGGGCTTGTTTATGACGCTATTGTTGCGCATTATATTTTTAGCTGAACGGCAGAAAAATCGTTTTGCACGCGTAGTTGGCTACGGTGTAGCGAGTATTCTCTTTTTTCATTTTGCAATTAATATTGGTATGACCATAGGATTGTTTCCTGTTATCGGTATTCCCTTACCTTTCTTCAGCTATGGCGGATCTTCGCTTTGGGGATTTACAATCTTTCTTTTCGTTTTTCTAAAGTTAGATGCTCACCGAAGTGAGGTGCTCCAACGAATTTAGATTCTCTCTTGGAATTTTAGACCATCTCCAAAAGTTTGATTGTCAGACCAACAATAGAACTAACTCTGGGTCAAAAGAAGATTTCTTCCTGCGGTCGAAATGACATCGTGCTGTAGTCCTTTCGAGCGTAAGACCTTTACTACTGGTGATTACGAAATCGCGAGAAAATTTTCTTTTCTCCTTACAATAAAGGTGCTTTCACGCAAATCGCTTTTCCATGATCTCTAAAAACTCTTCGTATTCTTCACTTTCCTTGTCCCACTCAGGATAGGATTTTTCAACGTAAGCATTGGCTTGACTGAGGTTGTCAAAAGTATCCAATCGGTCAATGGCTTGTGAAAAAATTTCAAAGTCACCATTGAAAAGCATTTTGGTGAACATGAATTTCTGATTTATGGTGAGACTATCCTTAATGCGAGTGATCTTCTGAAAATTATCGGAAAGGGTGGCCTTCGATTCTTTAGCAGTCGACTTTGGTGCATGAGCTACTTCCTGTCTTTTAGGAGGAGTTGCTTTTACATCACCGGATTTTACCGGATTGGTTTCCTTACGGTCATATAATTTTTCCAAATCCAAAAGATGTATTTTAGAAAAATGAGGTAGATAAAGATCAACGTCCTCAGGAGTAAAACTCACCTCCTCTAAAATACCATCGAGCAATGCAAAGGCTTCGTTACCTGAAACAGTCGTTGATTTTTTTTCTTCAAGTTTATGAACCAATCTTTCTAGAGGTGGCTTGTTTATCTTAAGGTACTTAATATCACTTTTTAATTCACTGACATTAATAAGCGCAGAGCCGCTCGTTGTTAAGGTGTCCGAGTAATAATCATAAGGATCCAACACAAGGTAGATAGTCTCGCTGATGGCTTTCTTTAACAAGGGAAGAAAATCTGATTTTGAAATCAGAATATGATTCGATAGGGTATTTTGAAAAGTAGTGAGGGCCTCAGTCACCTCTTTTGCCTGATAGTCGAAATAGGGACTTTTTAATTTCTGACTTTCTACTCTCCATGCTTTCAGCAACTCACGGATAATAAAAAGATTAACTTGCTTCACCTCGCAAAGGCCAATAATTTCAGTTCCGGAGATTTTTTCTTTTCTGGCGAAAAAAGTAGCCACAATCCTGGCTGCACAGGCTTCGCTATAGAGATCTATTGCTTTTAGATTGATTTTTTCATCCATACTTGTAAAACGCTGGCCCTTCCCTTAAGTTGGAGGACAATGGTAAAGATAGTAATAGAAAACCTCGGTAAAAAAGAGCTTTTGGTAAACGACCTGTCCCAATCCGTATTGCGACTGGTACATAGTCATTTTGTAGATTGGATGCATGCCTGTGGAGGAAAAGGGCGATGTACAACCTGTAAAATGATTGTAGTAACCGGGGATGAAAACCTTAGTGTCCTAACGGAGGCTGAAATGAAATATAGGCATCAACGCGCACTGGGTGACAACGAACGCCTGGCGTGCCAAACGCTGATATCAGGAGATATTGTAGTTCGCATCCCAGAAGAGAATAAATTTCCTCATGTGAAATACAGTGGATAGTTAGTGATCAATTCCAGACTTGTAACTTGCACTATGTTTATTGAACCTCATCTAGGTAGAAACGATAAGCTCGGAAAATCCGGGTGGATTGAAGTAATCAGCGGTTGTATGTTTTCGGGGAAAACTGAAGAGCTCATTCGCAGACTCAATCGCGCTTTGATTGCCAAACAGAAAGTAGAGATATTCAAGCCATCAATTGACACTCGTTATCATGAAGAACAGATAGTATCACATAGTGAACGTACCATTCGTTCTACACCTGTAAGTTTTGCAAATGACATATTACTTCTTGCTGGTGATTGTGATGTAGTAGGCATTGATGAAGCTCAGTTTTTTGATGAGGCTATTGTTGACGTGTGCAACACATTAGCCAATAGTGGTAAGCGAGTGATTGTAGCTGGACTGGATATGGATTACGAGGGTAGGCCATTTGGCCCTATGCCACAGCTATTGGCCGTAGCTGAGTTTGTTACAAAAGTTCATGCGATCTGTGCTGAGAGTGGTGAACTAGCTTCTTTCTCTTTTCGACTTACCAAAAACAGTTCACAGGTTCTGTTGGGAGAAAAAGATCAATATGAAGCCCGTAGCCGGAGATCTTTCATTGAAGGAATGAAGATAAGGACTAAGCAAGAATAGGTATGTAGGGCATGAATTGCAAGCCAGCATCCAGTATCTAGAATCGAGTATCTACATGCTTTATAAAACCCGTGGTATTGTTTTTCGATTTACTAAATATGGAGACACTTCTATTATTGTTAACATATTTACAGAGCTATTTGGCCTACAGAGTTATATTGTAAATTCCATAAGAACGAAATCGGCCAAGAGCAGAATTGCGTTGTATCAGCCCCTGACGCTTCTTGATCTTGTTGTTTATCATAAAGAAAATGTTTCCATAGCCCGGATCAAAGAAGTTCAATGCGCGCATCCTTTTGCCACTTTGCATACCGATCTGAAGAAGTCTACGGTAGCGCTGTTCCTCAATGAGATATTGAATAAGTCCATTCGTGAACAAAGTCATGCTGCAGAAATCTGTAGTTTTTTATTTGATTCACTCGAGGTTTTGGATCGACTCAGTCACAGTTATGAAAACTTCCATATAATATTTTTGATCAAGTTAAGTCGATTTCTTGGGTTTGGCCCGCATACGGTAGATGAGATTTTGGCAGGAAGAATATCAGACGCTGAGGAATGTGCTGTTTTGAAAAATTTGCTTATCGCAGATTTTTCTGAACACGTAGTAATAAATAATATTCAGCGGAGATCACTGCTTAACATCATTCTCCAATTCTATGGACAACACATTGAGAATTTTGGAGAAGTAAAATCCGTTCATGTACTTCGCGAAGTGCTGGGATGAAATCAAAAGTGCCTACCTTTGATTTTTACTAATTATCAATGAGCGTATTTACGACTACAAGCCGCATTATCATTACCTGTAACAAGCGTTTGTCTCCTTATCTTCAACGGGAGGTAATTGATTTAGGATTTATTCCTGAGAGGGCATTTTCAACAGGTCTTGAGCTAAGAGGAACTGTGAATGATTGTATTCGTTTGAATTTGAATTTGAGATGTGCCAGTCAAGTGCTCTACTCCCTCAAGGACTTTTTTGCCAATAGTCCTGAAGATGTTTATTCTACTTTATTTAAAATGGACTGGGAGGAAATTATTCCCGAAGATGGCTATCTATCGGTCACCAGCACGGTTGATCATTTTACCGTCAATAATAATTTATTTGTCAATGCAAAGGTGAAAGATGCTGTCGTTGATCGGATTCGCGAGCAAACTGGAAAGCGGCCCAATTCTGGACCGGAGTTAGATCACACGGTTCTTCATTTATTCTGGAAAGAGGAAAGTGCAGAAATATTTATTGACACATCGGGTGAAACCTTGGCTAAACACGGTTATCGAAAGATACCGGGCAAGGCGCCCATGCTTGAGGCACTGGCTGCCGGTACCGTAATGGCTACTAAATGGGATAAAAAATCTCCTTTTATCAATCCCATGTGTGGATCAGCAACCGTGGCAATTGAAGCAGCCTTAATTGCCACCCATCGGAGTCCGGGATTACTTCGGCACAACTATGCGTTTATGCATTTGAAAAAGTATGCGGAAGAAGTGTATGATGCTGAATACCGTAAGTTGGATGATCAAATTAAAGAAGTAGCAGGGCTCACTATCATTGCAACTGACATTAGTGAAGATGCTATCGAGATTTCAAAAGTAAATGCCGGCTTGGCTGGTGTTGAAAAGTTAATTCAGTTTGCTGTATGCGATTTTGAATCCACGGTTATTCCTGAACAGCCCGGTGTAATTTACTTCAATCCTGAGTATGGAGAGCGACTTGGTGAAGTTAGTGAACTCGAGGGCACTTACGCACGAATGGGTGATTTTATGAAGAAAAAGTGTCAGGGATATATTGGCTATATTTTTACAGGCAATTTGGATCTTGCAAAGAAGATAGGATTAAAAGCAAGTAGCAGAATTGAATTTTATACTGCTAAGTTGGATTGCAGACTTTTGGAGTACGAGCTATATGCGGGAAGTAAAAGAGCCCCGGAGTCCAGACCGATTCGACAAGCTACTGACTAAGTCGATTAAACTTTTACAAGAGGCGCCTCCAGACGAAAACCAACACCGTGATAATTTACAATCTCAACCGAGGGATCCTCTTTCAGGTATTTTCGGAGTTTCGAAATAAAAACATCCAAGCTCCTGCCCATAAAATAATCATCATCACCCCAAACGGCTTTTAGAATTTCTTCGCGCTTGAGCACGCGGTCTTTATTTTCGCATAACAGCTTCAGGACATCCGCTTCTTTTTGGGTAAGGATTTTACTGCCCGAAGAATGCTGTAACATCAGATTCGAACAATCAAATTGAAAGTTGCCTAGTGGAAAAATGGCTTCTGCCTTGGTGGCTTGCACCGTTGATCTGCGGAGGAAAACTTCAATGCGCAAGCATAACTCCTCAATGCTGAAGGGCTTGATGATATAATCATCACCCCCCGAATTAAAACCGGCAATTTTATCCTCCAGCATGGACTTGGCGGTAATAAATAAAATGGGGATTTGAGTATTTTTCTCGCGAATAGCTTTCGCCAAACTAAATCCGTCTTTCTTTGGCATCATAACGTCAAGAACACAGATATCAAAATTAACTGCATCAAATGCGAGATGACCTTCCTCTCCATTCGCACAGAGCGTAACGTCATAGCCTTTGTGATGGAGGTTATCCTTTACCACAAACCCCAGACTTGGATCATCTTCAACGAGTAAAATTTTAACACTCATGCAAGGGGGATAGATAGTTTAAATGTGCTTCCTTTTCCGGGTTCGCTCGTAAGTGAGATTTTTCCATTGTGGGCCTCAACGATCGATTTTACATAATTTAATCCCAAACCAAATCCTTTAATGTCGTGTAAGTTGCCAGTAGACACGCGATAAAACCGATGAAACACTTTCTTTTGATTTTCCTCACTGATACCCACACCGTTGTCTTTGAGCTCGATACTTATTATGGAATTAATCGTTTTTGTTGAAATATGAATTTTGGGAGCATGGCTGGAATATTTAATAGCATTGTCCAGTAAATTATAGAACACGTTCGTAAAATGAAGCCGATCCACTAAGACTTGATCTGAAGTTGCTTCCAGATGCAATTCAATATTTCCTTTTTTTTCTTCCAATGAAAGCGAAGTGTTTTTAGTGGCTTCACGAATTAATTCATGAACATTCACAATTTCTTTTTTCAGTCCGATATCTTCTTTTTCAAAACGCGCCATCTGGAGTACCCTTTCCACTTGTTGCTTTAGGCGATTGTTTTCATTTTGAATGATGGTAGCATAATTAAGCAGCCGTTCAGGAGTATGAATAATCCTGGGGTCTCGTAAGACTTCAGAAGAAATAGCAATCGTTGAGATAGGCGTCTTGAATTCATGCGTCATGTTATTGATGAAGTCCTTCTGAATTTCAGATAGTCTTTTTTGCCGGAGGATCACAAACAGCGTATACACAAAGAAAAAAATAACAATCAACATCACGGCAGAAGAAAATCCCCAAATACCCATTTGACTAATTAGATTTGCTTTGAGCCCCGGGAACTGAACACCAAAATAATAACCATCATTACTCATCGCTGGCAGTATAGGTATCTGGTTCTGCATCTTTACCTTTTTCGGGGAAATGGAGTTTCCGCCTACCATACATTTGTCGATGCAGTCATAGATTCCATATTCAAAGCCAGCAGTAACGTTGTTCTTTTCAAACTCGGTAATCAATAAAAATTCGAGCAGCCCGGCATCGATAGGTCCACTTATATTGACTACGAAATAATTGGTAGAAATCTGTTCGACCGGTGTATTGGAAGGAGAGGGAGTTTTATTGATTTGGAAGATCTGCCGCGCCACATTGCTGAGAGCCGCATTGACATCATGATTGAATTGGTTCTCGCGAAGATCAAAGGCACGTCTTACCCAGTAGATTTGAGTCATGGTGATGCCCACGATGCTCAAGGCAGCCAGAATAATAACGATTCTAAGGGTAGTGCGGCTCACCTTTCAAAGGTACTAAGTATTAAAAATACGCACTGAAAGTTTAACAAGTCTTTAACATTTATTAGACCTTTGTTAACAGACTGGCATGTTTTTGATGGCGATGTTTGCACTGTTCGAGTGAACAACCTAAGTTTAACCTAAAATTCAAAAGAAGATGAAAAAATTACTCTTTCTCATGGTTTTTGTAGCATTCGGAACGATCAGCTACAGCCAGCAAGTAACCGGAGAAGCAGCCAAAGAGGCTGTGAATTCAGATATGGCAGTTTTTGCCTGGGATGGTCAGAGCCATGATTTTGGAAAAATCAAACAAGGCGTACCGGCTACTCATGAATTCAAATTCACTAACAAGGGCAAGGTGCCATTGGTGATCACCAATGTGCAACCTTCTTGTGGATGTACCACTCCCGATTGGTCAAAAGAACCTATCCCGCCAGGACAACAGGGTTTCATTAAAGCTACCTTCAATGCAGCCGCACCCGGAGCATTTAACAAGACAATCACGGTAACAGCTAATATTGAGCCCGGATTTATTCAATTATCCTTCAAAGGGGAAGTTTCTACTGAAGTCAACTAATCAGAAGTTATTCATACAAAAAAGTCAAGCCATATAGGTTTGACTTTTTTTGTTTTATGTTAAAATCTTACATACTTCTGAACCAATTCCTGGTCAAGACCTCTTGCCTTAGCTTTTCTGGCTTGTCTTCGTAAAATAAATTCAAAAATACTCATCCAGCCGGGAAGATTGCTTTCGCTGATTTCAAAAAGCCAAGCCAGTGCAAGTCGGTCTTTTGGAAATCCTTTACTATTCGTTTGCCCGTCATTGGCAAGACCATACCCAATTTGTAATGATTGCTCAAAGCCTCTGCTCGCGGGATTTAGCTCAACTCTAAATTTGCAAGAATCATTTGATGTGCTAAAGAATCGATGATTAACATTTGGCATAGCGGTGATTGATTGCCCTGGCGACAGCGTATGAACTGTTTTTCCTTCCTGCACTTTCAATTCGCCCTCAAGGCAATCAAATTTTTCTGAATACGTCTTGTGGTAGTGAAGGCCTACACCTCCTTTTGGAGCTAATTCGACTTCTAACAAGGTTTGTTGACCATTGGTTTCTTCCGAGGTTTTTAAAAACGTAACAGAGTCTTTCTGAATGGGATTATAAATTCGCCTTCTATTTTCCATGGCTATACTAACGAAAATTAGACTTGAAGTGGATGTTTAATCCGGTTGATACTGATCCACTATATGCTGGCTGATTATTTTATATATTTCCATAAGCGTTTCATCTTCATTTAAAAACTCCATCTGCTTGTCCGGAATTTCAAGATCACCCCGCATAGAAGGCACCCGCTTCTGAAGATATATTGGCCATCTATTCGTTTTCTATTTCTCAATGGCTGGACTTACGCAAAACAATCAACTTGTCAGTTTGATCCCGATAAATATCGGGACTAAAACTGAATATTTGATCTCCAAATTGACTTCGATTCCCGATAGCTATCGGGACAGTCTGACAATCAATAAATTGTTTGCGTAACACCAGTCAATAAACTAGAGGTAAATTTTTTTTGGCATTTCTGTTTGCAATTCACAAAAGTATCCATACTATTGCGGTGTATTAGTGATGTAGTACACTAATTAACAATAAAATGATACAGATTGACGGCATTTCCTTTAGTTACAGGGCAAAAAAGCCAATTTTTGAGCAACTCAATCTCAAATTGCCATCTGGAAATATCTATGGCTTGCTGGGTAAAAACGGTGCAGGCAAATCAACCCTATTAAAAATTATTAGCGGATTGTTGTTCCCAACTCATGGAAATCTTGAGGTAGTTGGATTTAGGCCCAAGGATCGTCATCCTCAATTTCTGAATGAAATAATTCTCGTCACGGAAGAGTCTCACCTCCCCTCCATAAAGATTGAACAATACCTAAGTTTATACAGCCCGTTTTACCCTCGCTTTAATCGCAGTTTATTCGATGAATACATTAATGAATTTAAGCTTCCCAGAGATCAAAAGCTTAATGCCTTATCGTACGGGCAAAAGAAAAACTTTTTATTGTCATTCGGATTGGCTACTGATTGTAAGCTCCTGATTCTGGACGAACCTACCAATGGCCTCGACATTCCATCCAAGAGTCAGTTTAGAAAGATAGTTGCCAATGCCATTCATGAAGATCGAAGTTTCATTATCTCAACCCACCAGGTAAGGGACATGGAAAATCTTATCGACCCGATTATCATTCTGGATGAAGGGAACATTGTCTTCTTTGAAAATTATGAAAGCATTTCAAAGAAAATCTCAATAACCAGACAGGCCAAGTTGCCAGACAACAACATTTTGGTGTATGCAGAATCATACTTAGGTGCCTATACAGTAGTTACAGAGAATACAAACATGGAAGAAACCAGCATGAACCTTGAAATACTATTCAACGCGGTTGTCAGTAACAAACGCAAAATCAACGAAATATTCAAACGCTAGTGCTATGAACGTAACGAATCATTTTGAACTATCGAGATTCTGGCTACTGGTGAAAATGGAATTGTTCAGAAGCAGAAAAGGGCTGTTGATGACATTCGTGATAATTTTTGGTTTGCTTTTTTTTGTCGGCCTTCTGTTGGATTGCGCTGTCGAGAAGAAAAAGATTTTTGACACACATCTACTGAACTATGCATTCACCCTCATGATCGGAGGCTTCATATTAAGCAGTCTTGCTTTCAATGATTTGAGTGACACTTTGAAAAGATACCATTACCTCACGTTACCTGCATCGACATTCGAAAAATTTATCTGTATGTCACTGTTGACTTCAGTTGGTTGGATTGTCGTATTTACCATCACCTACACCTTCTATACATTAATTGCCAATGCCATTGGCTCTGTCCTGTTTAATCACATGACGTTCCTGGCATTTGATCCGCTCGGAAATTTCTCGTTGAATACCATGAAATCATACTTTGTCTTACAAGGGATTTTTCTGGTAGGGGCCGCCTATTTTAAAGGATATGTATTTCCTAAAACCTTATTTGCACTGATCCTATTTGCAAGTGTTGGCGGAATCCTGGCTTACTCTATCATCGGAGATGAGTTTTTTAATCATGATTGTGGGGTGGGTGAATGTGCAGTACTTCATGAAGTGATTTCACACAATATATCAGGTGTCTTGCAGTGGATATTCTGGTGGGTGCTTGCACCTGTGTGCTGGATAAATACCTATTTGGGACTAAAAGAACAGGAGGGGTAGCATGGAGTTCGGAAATGACAAAGCTATCTACCTGCAAATCGCAGATTACTTCTGTGAGGATATTTTGCTCCAAAAATGGAAGGCAGGAGATCGCATCCCATCCGTAAGAGAAATTGCCGTGAACATTGAAGTTAACCCAAATACTGTAATGCGCACCTTTACCTACTTGCAAGACAAAGGTATCATATTCAACAAAAGAGGAATTGGATACTTTGTAGCCGATGACGGCTTTGAAAAAACAAGAGCACTTGGCAAGGAAGATTTTGTAAACAATGAATTGCCTAGGTTTTTCAAGGCAATGAGCTTACTCAACTTTACAATGGAAGAAGTAAATGTGTCACACAAGAAATATGTCGATAAAGAAAAGTGAAGATTGCTTTTAAAAAAAATTAATTAGTCAATTAAACGATACGCTCCGTCTCCAAACTCTAAAACATGAAATCAAGTAGGAAAATATTACTAATTACAGGATGCGTTGTATTAGTGGGGCTCGTTACAAGTTTAATTGTGACGCGCAATGTTGCGCTCCAATTTTTGCGCAAGACCGCAGCGGAAAGCAAGTACAAGGCTGTAGCAGTTGCCGATTTTGAACGTTTGGACTTTTCATCCAATTGGGATGTTAGGATCTGGCAAGGGAATGAATTTAAAGTCGAACTGGCCGTTGATGAAAATTCGGTGTGGAAACCTAACCTGGAAAATAGAAACGGTACGCTTTACTTTAACGTACAGGCAGTTGACTCAGTAAAAAATTCCCAACCTATCTACGCAAAAATAATTGCTCCTTCATTGAAAGGAATCAAAGCCATGCGCGGCACGAAAATTAGTCTGGAAAGCTTTCAATCAGATTCCATACAGCTCATACTGGAGGATGCTAATGACTTTAAAGGTTATAATAACCACTTTAACTATATGCTCTTCAAAACCTTTGGCGATGTATCATTAGAATTAACAGATGATGGAGATGTGATTCAATAAAAAAATAAGATTAAAAAATAAACAGCACTGCAACTATTATTCCGAGAACCCTTCACGTAATAAAAAAAAAACTTAATTAAAAATGAAATCGATTTTTTTAGGAGCACTTTGCTCCCTGGCCACGCTTTGCTCTTTCGCTCAGGAAAAGTACACCGTAAACGGTTACATCAAAGACACTGGCAATGGAGAAGCCTTAATCGGTGCCACCGTCTTCATCAAAGAAATCTCCAACGGTACCATCACCAATGTATATGGATTCTATTCCATCACATTGCCAGTGGGTAATTACAACATAGCTTGTCGATATGTTGGTTTTAAGGATGTCAACGAGGTAGTAGAGTTAAACAAAGACATTCGGATGGATATTGAATTAAGCTCTGCAGACAAACAGTTGGAGGAAGTTGTCATCATGGGTGATGCTATCGATAAAAATGTTTTGAGCATTGAAATGAGTACCGCTGAACTGGATATCAAAGCGATTGAAAAACTTCCGGCCTTTGCCGGTGAAGTGGACATTATCAAGAGCATTCAACTGTTGCCAGGTGTTAGTACGGTGGGCGAAGGAGCTTCTGGTTTCAATGTTCGTGGTGGAAGCGTTGGGCAAAACCTCGTGCTGCTTGATGAAGCTCCTGTATATCAAACTTCTCATATGCTTGGTTTCTTTTCGGTTTTTAATCCAGATGCAGTAAAAGATGTAAAACTCTATAAGGGAGGAATACCTGCTCAGTATGGTGGCCGACTTTCATCCATACTTGATGTGCGAATGAAAGAAGGGAACAATAAGGAGTATGATGTTACAGGTGGTATTGGTACCATATTTAGTCGTCTTGCTGTTGAAGGGCCGATTAAAAAAGACAAGTCTTCTTTTATCATCGCTGCCAGGAGATCTTATGGCGATATATTAGCCAAGCTGTTTACCGATGCACTGAAGTCTGGGTCTGCTTTGTACTTCTACGATTTGACGGCCAAAACTAATTTCAACATTAATGAAAATAACAGAATATACCTTTCGGGTTATTTTGGAAGAGATGTATTTAAGTTTACAAAGTATCAGGGTCTTGATTGGGGTAATAGTACTGCTACTTTCCGGTGGAACCATCTCTATGGTAACAGGCTGTTTTCAAACTATACAGTTTTCTATAGCAACTATGATTATGGTTTAAGTTTAGGTAATAGTGAACTGGATAAGTACGACTGGAAATCGAAAATAAAGACCTACAATTTTAAGTCTGAGTATTCCTATTTCATCAATACCAACAATGAGTTGACGTTCGGAGGTCAGCTCATTCTCTACCGATTCGAGCCGGCCAATGCTGTTACGGTGAGTAATGGTACTACCACCAATATAAGTTTAGATGAACGCAAAGCATTTGAAACCTCGCTCTATGTTGGAAATGATCAACGAGTGAATGATAAATTATCTGTGCAGTATGGATTAAGGTATAGCTATTTTAATTATTTGGGTGGTAAGGTGTATCACTATGGAGACACCATCTTGGGAATGGAGAAACCCTTGATCTCTATTACAGAAAAAGATGAGTGGGAGCCAATAAAATCCTATGGAAATCTTGAACCAAGGGCTTCCCTGCGGTATCAGGTATCAAAAACTGCCTCCATAAAAGGAAGCTACAACCGCATGAATCAATACATTCATTTGATCTCCAATACCACTGCTTCCATACCCATTGATGTGTGGCAACCATCCACCAATAACATTGCGCCACAGCAAGCCGATCAGGTAGTGCTTGGATACTTTAAAAATTTCAAAGAAAGCAAATATGAAACCTCTGCCGAGGTCTATTATAAGTGGACGAACAACCAAGTGGAATACATTGATGGCGCAGACATATTCATCAATAAATTTCTTGAATCACAATTATTGTCAGGTATAGGACGTGCCTATGGCCTTGAACTTTATACCAAGAAAAATTCCGGAAGACTCACAGGCTGGGTTAGTTATACGTTAGGAAAATCCGAAATGAAAGTAGATGGAATTAACTACGGCACTAATCAGAAGAACCGAGAGGGCAACTGGTATCCTTCAAGATTTGATCAACGTCATAACCTGAAAGTAGCTGCCTTCTATGATATCAATAAAAGAATCTCGTTATCCTCCAACTTCAGTTTTATGACTGGCACGCCTTCTACGTTTCCAACCGACAGAATTACGGTGGCTGGCTATGTTATTCCGTACATCAGTGGAAGTGAACGAAACAACTTCAGGATTCCGAACTATCACCGACTGGATGTGGCCATAACTTTTAACAACATTTGGCGAGGAAAAAAAGGACGGACTGGTGAAGACAATCTGGTTGTCTCGATCTATAATGTTTATGCACGAATGAATCCCTTCAGCATTTACTTCTCACAAGGCACCACCAGACAACCTGCCGATGTACCCACTGTTACATCAGCTACTCAACTTTCAATTATCGGGACCATGATCCCATCTGTTACCTACAACTTTAAATTCTAACACACATGAAAAAGTTCTTATATCTATCAATTATTACCCTTACTTTTTTTGGCTGTGAAACTAACATCACTCCTGAACTCGATACAGCAGAGAGAATTTTAGTTGTAGATGCCTGGATCAATCAGAAAATGGAAAGGCAGGAAATCAGGATCACCCGATCGCAACCTTATTTTGACAATTCCATTCCTTCTAAGATTTCAAGTGCAATAGTTACGGTTGAAGATCTTAGCAACGGAAGGATCTATAATTTTCAGGAAGGCTCATCCTCTTATTATTGGGACCCGGTTGGCACACCCTTCGGTGAAGTTAGTCACAACTACAAATTGACTGTTACTGCACAAGGCGAAACTTTTGAAGCATTTTCCAATTTAGGCAGAGTGCCACCAATTGATTCAATAGTATTTAAATATAAACCTGCTGAGATAATCATAAAAGAAGAATACTATCTGGGTGAATTTATGGCGAAAGATCCTGCAGGCGTGGGAGATGCCTACTGGATAAAGGCATGGAAGAATGGCGTTTTTCTTGGTAAGCCTGCAGAGCTTAATATGGCATATGACGCAGGGTTCTCAGCCGGGCAACCGGTGGATGGGCAAGAATTTCTTATTCCCATTCGCAATGGCTTTACGAATCCAATGGATAAAATTAAAGGGAAACAAAATGAATTTATTCCTCCTTACGCAGTTGGCGATTCTTTATATGTAGAAATTCACTCTATTAATCCATTGGCCTTTGATTTTCTTTATGGAGTCTACTTTCAGATCGCAAGGTCGGGTGGATTCTCAGAATTATTTGCAATGCCTCTTACGAATTCAAGTACAAACGTGAAGAGCACAAATAAAAATTCCATCACCAATGTAGTGGGATTCTTTAATGTAGCTGCCGTAAGCTCAAGAGGCCTAAAATTGACGCAGGAAATTGCGAATGAAGCCAAGTTAAATGCCGATTGATAGTCAACAGTCTGAATTAAATCCCTTATGAGTAAAAATAGTAAACCAAATTTAAACATATATAAAATGAAAAAGTTATCCATCTCTCTTCTCTTCATGGCAAGTTTAGTATTCCTCAATTCTTGCGGAATAAATTATGCCAACGTGGTCAATCACAATCAGAATGCTACGCAGGTTCACCTGGCAAGCAATAATTTCAAGGTGATAGATAAGGTAAGTGGAACAGCAGAGGTATCGTATGTCCTAATCTTTGGCGGGGTTAACCGCAAGCAACTTTATAAAAATGCTTATTCAGAGATGGTTAATTCTGCTAACCTCGTGTCGGGTTCAAAAGCTTTGGTAAATGTTTTAACGGAAGAGCATCTGGGTGGGGTTCCACCTTTCTATTATACCAGGACTATTACGGTGAGTGCAAATGTGATTGAGTTCGTGAAGTAAAAAAGGATGATTATGCAGCAGGTGAGCAAGGAGATTTTACAAGAGCGTGTAGGGACGAGACCCTTAGGATTCAAGATGTCACCCTATTGGCAAGAACAATGTACTTACTTAGATCAGCAAAATGTTTTTAAATTAAATTTTTAATTTAGAGAATAATAGATATGAAAAAGAAAATATTACAGATTGGACTTGCATTAGTGTTGGCAAGCAGTTTTCAGGTGAATGCACAGGATGCAAAAAAAGATAGTACTCATAGAAAGTGGTTTGTTGGGAGTTCATTCTTGATGCTAGGAAATTTTATTCCTGATGACACAAATCCACCTGAGTATATACAATTAAATGTTGATATAGGATAACACCTAAAGATGTTGTTTCCTTTAGATTTAAAAGATCCATTTATGCATGGCCACTAGGTATCCCATTTGGGCCATCATTTGATGCTCCGGGAGAAAACTATCCCGGACATGCACGCATACTTGCACCAACATTAGGATACCAGCGGTTTTGGTGGAAAGGAGTCTTTACATCCGTTTATGCATTGAATGCTTTTGAAAAATATATGGATGAGAATAATAAAAAGATTGGAAATGGATACACGTTATATCTGGACTTCTATTTAGGTTACCAGTTTAAGTTTTTTAAAAACAGGTTCTTTTTTGAACCAGCTATTGGAATTAGTTATTGGCCTGTAAGAACTAATGTTCCTGAATCTTTTAAAGCAGTAGAACAAAAATGGCCTAACTACTTTATTCAACCTGGGTTTGATTTTGGGTTTAGGTTTTAGTTGATAATTATGAATGCACAAAAAACACAACAAAGTGTACTGGAAGAAATCAAGGTCAATGTGAAAGTGAAGCTTGCTACGCTGTGGATGAGTTTGATGTTTCTCATTATCTATCTTGATTATTTCCACTTATATATGCCAAGTAAGATAGAAGATATTCAGACAGGGAGAGTGTTTGAATTTGATATAACGCAAGGATTTCTTTTGGCAGCACTTGCCTCAGTGACAATTCCGGCATTGATGATTTTCCTTTCTGTTGTCCTGCCGGCTAAAGTGAATCGGTGGACAAATATCATTATTGCTGCGTTGTATATTACTTATATGTTGTTCAATTTGGCAGGTGAGGCTTGGATTCACATGGTGTTTGGAGCTGTTGTAGAAGTCGTTCTTCTTTGTCTAATTATCCGCTATGCATGGAAATGGCCTCGTATTGAAATAAAAAAAATCCTGTGAACGAAAATTTTTATTAAAAGTATGCATTGGTAGTTTTCCTAATTATTGGAGTTATGGTTTTGGTGGGTGTAATTTCTCACACCTTCGGCATTAATACGGATCCTGCATTGCTACAGGTTATTAGTGGCCAAGCAATTGACGAAATTAAACCCTCGAATCCAATTACATACGAGAGTTCGGTTTTGATATTGCTTATCAAAGGTTTTTTGTGGAAGGGGATTTTAGCTCAATTTGCCGTGATGCTGCTTTTAAGTGATGCCAGCTACTTACCTGCATTTACTCCGGATCAGTTAAATGCCTTGGTGATGCTTTTTCTGGATTTATCTAACATGGGAATACTTATCGCAGAATAGGATTATAAATTCGCCTTCTATTTTCCATGGCTATACTAACGAAAATTTAACGTCAACTGGATTTTTAATCCGATTGATACTGATCTAATATATGCTGACTGATTAGCTTATAAATCTCATTTAGTGTTTCGTCATTTTGTAAAAATTCCATGTGTTTATCCAATACTTCAAGATCGCCTCTCATCGCAGGGCCGGTCTGAGAATTTTCAGGCCCGAGCGAAAGCCCTTTATTAATCGTTTCGGTGATCAACGGCTTCAGCAGCTCAAAGTCAAGGCTATTTTGCTGAAGTATTTGTTTGGATATCGTGAGCATATGATTTGTAAAATTGGCAGCGAAAACCGCAGCGATATGCAATGCTTTACGTTCTTCCGATCCGATTTTCCGGACCCTATTGCTAATTGCTTTTGCAAGCTCCATCAATGCTGTTTCTGCTTCTGAGGTATTGCTCTCAATAAAGACAGGAACATCTTTGAAATTTATTTTTTTTGATTTACTAAAAGTTTGTAAAGGATAGAAAACACCAATATTACCGGTGGCTGCAAACTGTAAAGCCTGTAGTGGCTGACTTCCGGAAGTGTGGACCAATACTGATTCTTCCGGCAATATAATTTCCTGAGCAATTCCTTCAATACCATCATCGCTCGTGGCGATAATAAATATACCTGAGGGACTGGTAGAAAAATCCAAGGAGGCCTTTACTTCCGCCTGATACAATCGCTCCGTCAATGCCTCTGCGTGTTGTGGGTTACGACTATACACTTCTTTTACAACAAACCCTGCATTATCAAGTGCAGGAGCAAGGTGCCAGGCTAAATTACCGGAGCCAATGAAGGACACAAATGAAGGTGATGCCATACGGATAAAATTAATCAAAATACCTGATTTAAATCAGTTGCAAAAAGGAAAACGAAGCATACATTGCGCAACCTAAATTATAGTATGAAAAATCAATATACGTCTGCTGAGGAAGCCATTAAATTAATTCAATCCGGAGATCGCGTTTTTATTCATGGAAGTGCAGCGACCCCAACATTTTTACTGAAAACACTGGCGGCACATTCTGCAAATTTGAAAAATGTGGAGATGACTGCAGTGAGTACATTAGGGGAGCTTGACATTGCTAAACCAGAATTTGCAGATCGTTTTTATTTCAATTCGCTTTTTGTTTCCGACAATATTCGGGCTTGTGTGAATGGTGAAAATGGGGAGTACATACCAATTTTCTTAAGTGAAATTTCAAAACTTTTTGAGAAGGGTATATTACCCATTGACGTGGCGTTGATACATGTGTCACTTCCCGATAAACATGGATTTTGTTCATTGGGGACTTCTGTTGATGTTGCAAAGTCTGCCGTAAAGTATGCTAAGAAAATTATTGCGCAAGTCAATCCCAATATGCCGCGCACCTTGGGAGATGGATTCGTTCATGTCAACCAGTTTCATGCAATGGTAGAGACCAATGATGTTTTACCACAAGTTAAGTACAGTGAAAGAATTTCGGAAGCCGATCGGGCTATTGGGAAACTGATTGCCGGATTAATTGAAGATCGATCTACCTTACAAATGGGCATTGGCACCATACCCGATGCCGTGTTACAATCTCTGGGTCACTGTAAAGATATTGGGATACATACTGAAATGTTTTCGGATGGCGTCATTGATTTGGTAAAGAGCGGGGTGATTACCAATGCATACAAAAAGAAACACCGAGGCAAGGTAGTGTCTGCTTTTGCAATCGGTACAGATAAGCTATATCATTTCATTGATGATAACCCGGGCTTTGCCTTTTTAGAAGCAGATTATGTGAATGACACCCGTGTCATTCGTTCGAACCCCAGGGTAGTAGCTATCAATAGCGCGATTGAGATTGATCTTACAGGTCAGGTGTGTGCAGATTCCATTGGCACCTATCAGTTTTCTGGTGTAGGCGGGCAAATGGATTTTATTCGTGGTGCTTCCCTATCCGATAATGGCAAGCCAATTATTGCCCTTTCTTCTGCAACCAAAAAAGGTGAATCTAAAATAGTCCCTTTCTTAAAACAAGGCGCGGGAGTTGTATCTACAAGAGCCCATGTACATTATGTGATTACAGAATATGGCATTGCCTACTTATACGGAAAAAACCTTCACCAACGCGCTCTGGCCTTGATGCACATAGCGCATCCTAATCATCGCGATGAATTGGAGAAAGAAATTATCAAACGATTTGGAAGCCGCCAGTTTGCAGCGAGCTAAAGAAGTTTTTCTAAATTTAAGGCATGCTGAATTTATCAAAATATTTTCCTCGCGTTAGTTTAGGATTCTTCCCTTCTCCGATACACCGACTAAACCGTCTTTCGAAAGAGCTCGGTGTTGAAATTTGGGCTAAGCGAGATGATGTATCCAGTGGTTTGGCATTTGGCGGGAATAAAGTTCGTAAATTAGAATGGCTGGCGGCAGACGCCATCCAACAAGGCTGTGATACACTAGTCTCTATTGGTGGAGTGCAGTCTAACCATACGAGGCAAGTAACTGCCGTAGCTGCAGTGTTGGGTATGAAGTGCTATACAGTTCAGGAGACTTGGGCAGAGTGGGACGATCCGGTTTATGATAAAGTTGGCAATATATTACTGACAAGAATGATGGGTGGGAACCCGATCATGGCGGGCTATGGTTACTCTACTTCTGAAAAGGAAACATGGGAAAAGGCAATGGAAGAAGTGAGGCAGAAAGGAGGTAAGCCGTATCCGATTCCTGCAGGAGCATCCAACCATCCTTTGGGCGGAATCGGTTATGCTCATTTTGCCGATGAACTAGCTGAACAGGAAAATGCAATGAGCCAATTTTTTGATACTGTCATTACAGCAACGTGTACAGGCTCCACACAAGCAGGAATGGTTGTTGGATTTGCCAATCAAGCAAAGCCACGCAGGCTAATCGGCATTGATACAGCAGACAATGCAGCAATGACCAAAAGGGCAGTGACGAATATTTGTTTGCAAACGATTAAGACCATCAACGATCACGGTGGTTTTGCGAAGGAGCTTTATGAGAAAGACATTATCATCAATCCGGAGTACAGTCATCCGGCTTACGGAATTCCTAATGAGCAAACTATTCAGAGTATAAGAATGGCCGCTGAGTTGGAGGCAATGATTACCGATCCTGTGTATGAAGGAAAATCCATTGCCGGGCTTATCGACCTCTGTAGAAAAGGTTTAATCGATATGAAATCGAAAGTCCTTTATGTCCACTTAGGTGGTGCACCGGCCGTCAATGCCTACTATAAAGTATTTGAGGATATCAATGCAATTAAGAAGTTAGGCAGACCGGCAAGGGCTAGTCATTAATTGCTGTTAGACTTTTGTAATTTTAACTCCGATAACCTCGCTTAGTTTATCCACTACGAAATCTATCTCGCCCGGTGTATTGTATTTACTGAACGAAAAACGGATAGCGCCTCTTTTTGATTCAGGATATAATGCAGCTAAGACATGTGACCCCGTACTGGCCCCGCTGGAGCAAGCACTGCCTCCTGAAGCAGAAATGCCTTGAATATCGAGATTAAAGAGGACCATTTCATTCTCTTCCGACTCCGGCAGGCTAACATTAAGTACGGTATATAAACTCTTATCAAGATTGTCCGAGTCTCCGTTGAATGTAACACCTGGAATATTTTCTTTCAGTTTTGCTATCATCCTGGATTTTAAATCTTTGATGTATGTCTCATGTTCGGCCATTTCACGGTAAGCAATTTCTAAGGCCTTTGCCAATCCAATAATTCCATAGGTGTTCTCTGTTCCACCTCGCATATTCCGTTCTTGAGATCCACCATGAATGAACTGGGCTATTTTTCTGTCCTTGCGGATGTACATAAAACCAACCCCTTTGGGGCCATGAAATTTATGAGCAGCAGCTGTCATTCCACAGATCCGTAAGGATTTCATATCATGTTTGTAATGCCCCATTGTTTGTACGGTGTCGGAATGGAAAAAGGATTTGTATTTTTCCGTAAGCTCACCCACAGGTTGAATGTCGAGCAAGTTCCCGATTTCATTGTTAGCATGCATTAATGAAACAAGAGATCCGGGAAACTCCTTCAATAATTTTTCAAGATGATTCAGGTCTACATGACCTTTTTCATCGAGCTGTGCAAAATGAAGCTGGATCGCACCTTGTTTCTCTAGTAATTCGAGTGTGTGCGTAACTGCGTGATGTTCTATAGGTGTTGAAATGGCATGCTTAATAGAATTCGTTTGGATACCGCTAATGATCAATGCATTGTCAGCTTCGGTTCCTCCTGAGGTAAAAATAATTTCTCCCGGAGTACAATTGATCAATTCCGCTACTCGCTTGCGAGCCGATTCAATAGCTGCTCTTACTTTGCGCCCATGGCCGTGAGTGGAAGACGGATTACCAAAATCTTCCATCAGAAAAGGCTTCATGGCCTCAAACACTTCCGGGTCGAGGGGAGTGGTGGCGGCATTATCAAGATAGACTCTCATGATGATTTGTGATTTGCGAAGTACAATTTACAATTCAATTTCTAATTATCTCTTTGATGTCTTTAATGAGAGCAGAAGCCAACTCTTCCGCTTTTTGTTCTGACTGCGACTCTGCATAAATGCGAATAATAGGCTCAGTATTAGACTTGCGCAAGTGCACCCATTCTCTCTTCTTTTCAAAATCTATCTTTACGCCATCTATCGTATTAATCTTTTCATTTTTGTATTTCTCCTGTACTGCCTCTAATACTTTGTCCACATTAATTTGTGGCGTCAGTTCAATTTTATTTTTAGAAATGAAATAGGCAGGATACTGAAGGCGCAATTGTGAAGCCTTCAGTTTTGATTTTGCCAGATGCGTTAAGAATAAGGCAATTCCAATCATGGCATCTCTGCCATAGTGAAAATCAGGGACGATAATTCCTCCGTTGCCTTCACCACCAATCACCGCCTTGGTTTCTTTCATGGTGGTCACCACATTCACTTCTCCAACAGAGGCAGCTGTATATTTTCCTTTCGCCTTTTCAGTAATATCTCGCAGTGCTCGGGTAGAAGAAAGATTGGAAACGGTATTCCCCCTTTTCTTACTCAAAATATAATCCGCAACGGCTACTAAAGTATATTCTTCTCCAAACGGATTGCCATCTTCTTGAATCAGTGCCAGGCGATCTACATCGGGATCGACAACAATACCCAAATCGTAACTTCCTTTTCTAACGGTCTTACAAATTTCCTTTATATGTTCAGGAAGAGGCTCAGGGTTATGGGGGAACCTGCCGGTAGGTTCACAATAAAGTTTTTTTATTTTTTTAACTCCAAGTGCTTCAAGCAATTCAGGAATTGCTATTCCTCCGGTAGAGTTTACCGCATCAACAACAATCTTAAATTTTGCTTTCTTAATAGCTTTGACATCAACGTGCTTATGTTTCCGTATAAGTTCGATATGCTTCTGTATGTAGCCATCGTCCTTCTCATACGTACCCAGCTTCTCCACATTGGCAAAGTCAAAACGTTCTTCCCCGGCAATTTTTAAAACTAAAGCACCATCCGCAGCGGAAATAAATTCACCCCGCTCATTTAGTAATTTCAAAGCATTCCATTGAATGGGATTGTGGCTGGCTGTAAGGATGATTCCACCTCCTGCATTTTCAAGGGTGACAGCAATTTCAACAGTGGGTGTTGTGGATAGACCAAGGTCAATCACATTTAAACCGAGCCCTTGAAGTGTTGAACTTACCAAAGAGCTCACCATTTCACCCGACAGCCGGGCATCGCGGCCAATCACGACTTTTTTTCCTTTGCGGGATTTGATCCACGTTCCAAACGCAGCCGCAAATTTTACAACATCAACGGGAGTGAGCGCGTCACCGGGCTTGCCGCCAATGGTACCTCGAATACCGGAAATAGATTTGATTAAGGTCACGTTGAAAATTAATAAAAATGTGACCGCGAAGTTAACTAACCGTTTTGAGGTGTCCTACACCTTCACTTTAGGCCTTGGTTATTTCAGGAAAGGAATCTGATTTTGCTTTATCCGGATCACCACAGGCTTCTCCCGCACCAACTATTTTTCCGCAATAGCCACACGTAATACCTTCTTTTGCCAGAAACGGGCTTTGTGAAGCACAGGTACCTCTAAATTCACCATTTTTAATGAACAACAATCGCACAGACATTAAGGCGAAGAAAAGACCGAAAACTACAAGAGAGAGTAAGAAGACTGTCATGGAATTCTGCGATTTACCGTATTGATTTTTACCTTGCGACTATCTTCCGCAAAGATAACACGTCAACACATAATAAGCTTGGTAAGTTTCTGATTCTATGAAAAAGCCCTATTCAGCCCCGGATTTAAATCGTGAAGCAAAACTTAAAGCATTTGATCGCTTGCTTACCGTTATGGATGAATTGCGGGAGAATTGCCCTTGGGACAGGAAGCAAACCTTGGAAACCCTGCGTCATCTTACGATAGAAGAAACCTATGAGCTTTCGGATGCTATCCTCGAAGGCGATCTTCAAGAAGTGAAAAAGGAATTGGGAGACTTGATGCTACACAATGTTTTTTATGCACGCATAGGTTCCGAACTAAAAGTGTTTGACATGGCCGATGTGCTTAACTCAATCTGTGAGAAGTTGATTGAACGTCATCCTCATGTGTATGGCGATGTGGTGGCCGATGACGAAAAGACGGTGAAAGAAAACTGGGAGAAGATAAAATTAAGAACAGGTAATAAATCAGTACTGGAAGGTGTGCCCAAATCGTTGCCCGCGTTGGTAAAGGCCATTCGAATACAGGACAAGGCACGGGGTGTTGGCTTTGATTGGGAAAAGAAGGAGCAAGTATGGCAAAAGGTGGAAGAGGAGATGCATGAATTCAAAAGTGAGTTTAACACAGAGTCGAACGAGACCATCAATCATGAAAGGGCAATGGCCGAGTTTGGCGATCTCCTGTTCTCGCTCGTTAATTATGCCCGTTTTATCAATATTGATCCCGAAGAAGCACTCGAACGCACCAATAAAAAATTCATAAAGCGTTTTCAATACCTTGAAACAGAATCCGCTAAAGACAGTAAAAAAATGGGAGAGATGACGCTGGCCGAAATGGATGAGTACTGGGAACGGGCGAAGAAGCTTTAGTTATTACCCCAATCAAACTCTTCTTCTGATAATTCCAGTTCTTTCTTTTTCTTTTTTCCTTTTTGTTTGAAGGCATCTTTTAATTCCTGAACTTCTTTTTTAAAATCACTCGCGATTTTCTTTTTTACCGCTTCTTTATCCAGGCTTACTTCATAGTCTTCTGTAGTTCCTGTAATCTTTAAAAAGATTTTGGCTTTACCTGTTCCATCTTCTTCCACGGCTCCAAACGCTTCATCCGGATCAATTTTTTTCTTATTCCGTAGCGGGGCAGTTACGCGATAGTTGATTTGCTGATCGAAGGAGTGTGTTCCACTGAGAAGGAGGGTGGTTACATTTGTTTTGACCTCCATCTGAGGAATGTAAATTATTTTATTCTCAACATGAATATCGTTTTTAAGATCTGCGAAACGAAGTTTACTCAGCCCTTCATCATCCAGATACTTGTTTAATTTCTGAACGGGAGCAAAATTATTTAGCTCACCATTTTTGGCGGAGACACTGATATCGGCCACGAGCGTTTCGGGAAAGAGTTTAAGCTTTTCATTCAATGCCATTTCCAGGCTGATGTCGGCAAAAGCCTGACCTTTTAGGTGTGTCGCTTCAATAAAGTTCTGATGGAAATTTTCAAACACATAAAAAATACTATCTACATTGACACCATTGAGTTTGATACCACTAACAACATCAATAGCCTTTGGATTTTTTGCGTCTACAATTCCGTTAAGTGTAATATCGCCTCCCATGGCATTCAGGTTGATGTTCCGTGAAACTGCCATTTGATTTTTAACGAGTAAATCCCCCTTGACCAAACGTGGTGAAAAGCGCTTGTATTTCATGGCCTTCACATTGCAATTGAAGTTGAGATGAATGTTTGGAGAGATCGTAAATCCAAAGTCATTGTCACCATTTTCACGCAATCCGATTTCAAACAATTGATCAAGGTCCAGAAAATTAGATTTCAAGTCGGCTTCAATGCCAATGGGTTGGTTTTCAAATAGCAGGAAGGTGATGCTGTTCTTAAAAAAACCATTTAAAAGAAAATCACTATTTTCAAAATGGCCACTCACGTTACTCAACGCCAGGTCATTGTTGTTAAACTGTAGTGAGCCATTGAGATGATTGAATTGAAGGTTATGTTTTCCGGCTTTGAAATTTAAATCCTTGATTTCAACGGAACCATCAGCCCTTACTTGCTGTGCGGTGGATTTATTTTTCAGCAGGCCAATTTTTCCCAAAAAAGAAACGTCAGCCGTAATTGTTCCGTTGAGGTCTTTGATTTGTTCGATGGGATAGAAATTAAGAAGTGATGCAGCATCCAGTTCCCCCTTGAAATCGAAACTGACGTAGGGCTCTTCAAAGTTTTGTAATGATAGGTTGGCTTGAAAGGCGCGCTTATTTAGTTCTCCTGTAATATTCTTCAAAAACAATTCTCCTTTCGACAAATCAATCATAGAAGCACTTGCGAAAGATCCATCCAGGTTGGCGTGTTCAATTTTTGTATTGTAGTCGGGATGGAATAGCGTAGCATTCTGGCAGCCAAAGTTCACCGAAATAAAGGGACTCTGGTGATCGCTGATCTCCCCTTTTAATTTAAGGTTGAAGAAAACATCACCTTCGCTTTGATATTGAATTAGATTTTTGGTGAGATGCTCAGGTAAAAGCGATAAAAGTGTTTGAATATTTGTGTCTTCACCCGTTGCAGCGATATCGATCAGGTTTTTCTTAAGAAATGTATAATTGCCTGTTACGCTAAAAACAGATTCCTTTACATTGATGGTGGAAGAATTAATCACCACCTGTCTGAGTCGATCATCATACATAAGCGTTGAACTAACGTCAAATGATTTATTTTTCAAGAACACTTTACTGCCGATCCCGATTTGCCCTGTAGTGACATCGCCCTTGCCAGCGATGGCATAAAGTTGATCGGTGATGGAGATGGAAGCTGTTAATTCTTCGCTGGAAAAGAGATGAGATTGTTGAGCCAGTTTATCTTCATAGGTGACTATTGTATT
>JANNRV010000048.1:0-2412 GCA_031401775.1 Bacteroidia bacterium
GTCTTGCGCTTGCAAAGGCATCTCCCCTACCATGTTTCCATGCTGATCCCAGCCTTGATGATAGAGTTGCACAAAACGAACACCTGCCTCAGAAAGTCGTCTGGCCATTAAACAATTAGCAGCATAGGTTCCAGGAACTAAGCAATCGGCTCCATACATTTTAATGATATTGTCCGGTTCTTTAGATAAATCAGTAAGTTCTGGAACAGCGGTTTGCATTCTGTATGCCATCTCATATTGCTGAACACGTGCTTGAATTTCCGGATCACCAAATTCCTGATAGTTCAACTGATTCAACTGAGCAAGATTGTCCAACATCTTTCTGCTGTCCTCCCGATCGCGACCTTGTGGATCCTTCAAATATAAAACGCCTTCTTCACTCTTGCTGAATTGAACACCCTGATGTATGCTATCCAAAAAACCATTAGACCACAATTTGGAATAGACACCTTGTCCGTTGCCCCGGCCGCGGGAAAGTAAAACGCTATAGGCAGGAAGATTTTTATTTTCACTTCCTAATCCATAACTCATCCAGGCTCCCATACTTGGGCGATTGCCCTGCTGGGCACCCGTCTGCATGAACGTGAGTGCAGGATCATGATTGATCGCTTCCGTATGCATAGACTTCACGAAGCAGATATCATCCACTATGCTAGCAATGTGCGGAAACATTTCACTTACCCAAGCCCCTGACTTCCCGTATTGTTGAAATTTAAAATGAGAACCGATCAAGGGAAATTTTTTCTGGTCAGCTGTCATGCCTGTTAAGCGTTGTCCCATTCGTATGGACTCAGGCAATTCTTCGCCTGCCATTTTGTTAAGCAAAGGCTTATAATCAAAACTTTCAAGCTGAGATGGCGCACCATTCTGAAATAAGTAAATAATGCGTTTTGCTTTAGGTGCAAAATGCGGTAACCCTACCGCTGCGGCAACATCATCACCGCCACCACTAAATAAATCAGGTATTAGCAATGAGCCCAAGGCCACTGACCCGAAGCCAAGACCAAGCTTGCCAAGAAAATGTTTGCGCGTAATGTGCTGTCGCTGTTTTAAGAATTCGTTATCCATATCACTAATCAGGTCTTGGTTATCGCTTCTTCCATATTATACAAAGTGTGAATGACTTGCATGAGCGCAGCAAGTGATTTTAAATCGGTAATAGGCTCGTGTGGAAACTCCCCTGCATTTATCAACTCCTTTGCCTTATCGAATTCTTTTCCAAACATTAATTGAGTTTCTGTGTAATACAACAACAATAGCTTAAGTTCTTCCTCCTTAGGCTGCCGGCATAAGATTGTACGGAAGGCTTTTACAATATTTACTTGAGCATTATCATTTTCTTTTATTAGCCTCTCTGCAAAAACCCGTGCTGATTCTTGAACCGTTGGATCATTTAGCAATATAAGCGCCTGAAGTGGTGTATTAGTTCGTAATCTCTTTACTTCACATTGATCGCGACTGCTTCCATCAAAGACAAGCATGCCTGGAGGAGGCACGGTACGTTTAATAAAATTATATAGACCTCTGCGATATAAATCATCGCCATGATCCTGCACATAACGTGAAAGCCCTCTGCCAGATGTTGCTGCCTCCCAAATCCCATTGGGTTGATACACTTTCATGCTCGGGCCCCCAATCTCATTCACTAACAATCCACTACTTGACAACGCAAGATCCCGAATCGTTTCGGCAGACATTCGTACCCGAGGTCCGCGCGACAATAAAATATTTTCAGGATCTGTTGATAGTTTTTCTTTTGAAATAGTCGAAGACTGACGATAAGTAGAAGTCATTACCAATTGTTTTATAAGACGCTTTATATCCCAGCCGTGGTTCATAAAATCCAGTGCCAACCAATCCAACAGTTCAGGATGAGAAGGCATGTCACCTTGCATACCAAAATCACCTGTACTTTTTACCAGACCGCGTCCAAAAAACTCCTGCCACATCCTATTTACAAAAACTCTCGAAGTCATCGGATTCTTCTTATCGAACAACCATTTCGAAAGAGCAAGCCGATCTGTTCCATACGCTAGAGAATCAAACGGGAAAATTGCATCTGGTAATCCGATCGCTACCTCATCACCATGAGCATCATATGCTCCACGTGTAAGAATGTAAGTAGGTCTTCTCTTAATAGAATCTTTCATCACCATTACTTCCACTGGAGTAGTATCCCTCTTGTTAATAAACGAGAAAATATCCTCCACTTCCTTTGACGTGATTTTAATCTTTGGTGGATCTGCAAGGGAGTTCAATGAAATATCGCCAACCAATCCCTTCTCTGGCACTTGATTAAAAAATGCGAAGGTACTATAGTATGCTTTTTGAGAGATGGGATCATACTTGTGATCGTGGCAATGCGCGCACTCAAATGTAAGAGCCAGAAATGCTTTACCGAAAGTATTGGTA
>JANNRV010000049.1:0-5068 GCA_031401775.1 Bacteroidia bacterium
CCAAGATTGTCACCTTAAGTGAGCAGGAGATCAATCAACAGGTTTTTGAACTTAGTGAAGAGAAGGCCGATGTTGAAATCTACATTGATCAACTGGTGTTGGCCATGGTCGATTTGGAAGAAGAACAGTTTGATAAGGTGCTTTCAAGGCTCACCATCAAACTTGGCTTTGAAAGTGCTATACTGGATGTTGTTTACCCTTTTCTGGAAAAAATCGGTATTCTATGGCTCACGGAAAATATTTCACCTGCCCAGGAACATTTCATTACCCATCTCATCCGACAAAAAATTATTGTTGCTATTGATTCGCTTCAGGTACCCTCCAAATTAAATAAAAGAGCTATCATCTTCTTGCCGGAAAATGAGCAACACGAAATCGGATTGCTGTTTTACCACTACATCGTCAGGCAATCAGGTATAAGAACCTATTACCTGGGACAGAGCGTGCCGTACAGAGATCTCAAGAGTATTTGTGAGGTTCACAAACCTGATTTTATTATCACCTCTATTACCTCGTCTCCACAGCCTCGGCAAGTTCAAGACTATTTAGACCAGCTGTGCAGGGACTTTAAGACCACCAAGATTTTTGCTTCTGGAGCCGCGCTAAAAAACCTCTCCTTGCTTAAACCTGCCAATTTAACGGTCTTTGAAGGTGCGAAAGGCCTCAAAATAGCTTTAAACGCACTTTAGAGATTTTGTTTAACTTATTTAAAAATAAATTAAACATTACTTTGTAATTTAATTCCAGGTGTATATTTTTGTTCAACATTTCACATTTAATGTTAAACAAATATATGACAGTCGTGGAATTCAGCACCCAAATTTCAAGCCTCCGGCCTACTCTTAGAACCTTTACAAGAAGGTTTACCAATGATCGCGAAGAATCGCAAGACTTGGTTCAGGACACACTTCTAAAAGCACTGATGTATCGTGACAAATTCCGAGAGGAGACCAATTTAAAAGGTTGGCTGTTCACCATCATGCGCAATACCTTTATCAATAATTACAGGAAAAATCAGCGCGCCAAAACATCCAACGATACCACCAAGGAACTCTACTTTCTAAATGTTGAAGATACCCATACCTTCAACCGTCCTGAAGGGAGTGTAGAATTTAAAGAAGTGTGGAAAAATGTAAATGACCTCAAAGACGAGCTCCTCATTCCTTTTAAGATGCATACCACCGGATACAAGTACCATGAGATTGCTGACCATCTTCAAATACCGATCGGCACGGTAAAGAACCGCATCTTTCATGCGCGTAAAGAAATTCAAAAGAAATTGACGGGATATCGGTAAATTTGGTTACCGAAGGTAAAGACCTTTCAGGTTACCTGAAGGGTCTTTTTATTTGATGAGTTTAGCATGGAGAAAATTGCAGTAATAGGATCGGGCTTCGCGGGTATTTCTGCTGCGGCATGTCTTGCCCAAAAAGGATATGAGGTCACCATTTTTGAGAAGAATGAAACTGCAGGCGGCCGTGCGCGAAAATTTGAAACGAATGGTTTTACATTTGACATGGGCCCCAGTTGGTACTGGATGCCAGATGTCTTTGAGAAATTCTTCAACCGATTTGGGAAGAAGGTAGCTGACTACTATTCCCTTCAACGCCTTGATCCCTCCTATCGCGTTTTTTATCCTAACCGCGAAATTCTTGACATCCCTGCTGGTGTTGATGCCTTATGCGAATTATTCGAGAAAGTAGAGAAAGGAAGCAGCGGTCCACTCAAAAAATTCATCGAGGAAGGTAAATACAAGTATGAGGTGGGCATCAATGATCTGGTCTATAAACCGGGACAGTCCCTAGGGGAATTAATCGACTTCCAACTCATCAAAGGCATTTTCAAACTGCACGTGTTTGAGTCAGTCTCTACCTATGTGAAAAAATATTTTAAGGATAGTAAACTCATTCAACTACTTGAGTTCCCTGTGCTCTTTTTAGGAGCACCTGCTGATAAAACTCCTGCACTCTATACGCTCATGAACTACGCAGACATGGCGTTGGGAACCTGGTATCCAAAGGGAGGCATGTTCAAAATCGTAGATGGCATGGTGGCTGTGGCAAAAGAACAAGGTGTGCGATTCGAATTTAATTCGCCAGTCACAGAGTTTGGATTAAATGCAAATAGGATAACTAACCTAAAAGTAAAGGGAGAAATTAGAAATTTTGATTACGTGATCGCTGGGGCTGATTATCATCATATTGAGCAAAACTTGCTCCCTCTCTCGCATCGTAAGTACTCAGAAAGCTACTGGCAAAAAAGAGTAATGGCGCCTTCCAGTCTTATCTTCTATTTGGGTATAAACAAATCACTTAAAAATCTGCTTCATCATAATTTGTTTTTCGACAAGGATTTTGGAGAACATGCCAAAGAAATATATGAAAATCAAAAATGGCCCACTGATCCATTGTTTTATGTGTGCTGCACATCCAAGTCAGACGACTCAGTAGCTCCAAAAGATCATGAAAATGTTTTTATTCTTATCCCTGTGGCACCGGGACTGAAAGATGAGGAGGCCACACGCGAAAAATACTATGATCTGGTGATGAAAAGGATCGAAATTCTAACCGGACAGGAGATCAGCCAGAATGTGGTCTACAAACGAAGCTATGCCCACAATGATTTTATCGCTGATTACCACTCGTTTAAGGGCAATGCCTACGGATTGGCGAATACAATCTTACAAACGGCAAATTTAAAGCCCTCCATCATAAACAATAAGGTCAAAAATCTGTTCTATACGGGACAACTCACCGTGCCTGGCCCCGGAGTGCCCCCTTCTCTCATTTCCGGCCAAGTCGTAGCCGATGAGTTAGAGAAAAGGATAAATTCCGACAGGAATGTGAAATGATAAGTGAAAAAGATAAGCGAAATTTGAAATAATGAATCAGCAGGAACTCTATCATAAAGTCTCCCTCCGGTGCAGCAAGCTGGTAACAAGGGCTTACAGTACCTCCTTTTCATTGGGCATTCAATGCCTGGAAAAGAACCTTCAGGATCCCATCTACTCGATCTATGGATTCGTGCGCTTCGCGGATGAGATTGTTGATACTTTCCATGATCATGACAAAGCCGATCTGCTGGCTCGCTTCAAAACAGAAACTTATCGTTCAATTCAGGAAAAAATTAGTCTTAACCCAATTTTAGAGAGTTTTCAGCAAACGGTAAATCAATACCGGATTGACCACGAACTTATCGAACAGTTTTTGAAAAGCATGGAGATGGATCTTGTCAAAGTAGAATACGATGACAAGGGAATAGAAGAATACATTTTAGGCTCGGCAGAAGTCGTAGGTCTAATGTGTTTGCGAGTGTTCTGCAAAGGAGACAATGAAATGTATTTGAGGTTAAAACCTTCCGCCATGCGCCTTGGATCAGCGTTTCAGAAAATAAATTTTCTGCGCGATTTAAATGCAGATTATGTAGGGATGGGAAGAACTTACTTCCCGGGTATTGATATCGCCAAGTTTGACGACCATAGTAAAAAACAAATTGAAGAGAATATTAAAGCTGATTTCGATGAAGGCTATAAAGGAATTAAGCTCCTCCCCCGCTCAGCACGTTTTGGTGTTTACGTAGCTTATGTTTACTACAGGGCCCTGTTTCATAAAATTCAGAACACCCCTTCGGACCATGTTTTAAAATCCCGCATCAGCATTCGCAAAAGACATAAGGCAAGACTACTCGCTTATTCGTTTCTCAAGCATCAATTCAATATGCTTTAATGGAACACGTTGTGCTAGTTGATGATAAGGATAATCCCATTGGTACGATGGAAAAACTGGAGGCCCATCAAAAGGGGGTTTTACATCGTGCATTTTCCATTTTATTATTCAACTCTAAAGGTGAATTGCTTCTCCAAAAAAGAGCCAAGACTAAATATCATAGTGCCGGCCTCTGGACCAACACCTGCTGCAGTCACCCTCTGCCTGGTGAGAGCATGGCCGATGCCACGCGAAGAAAGTTAAAGCAAGAGATGGGAATTGACCTTCGACCTGAGTTCGTCTATAAGTTTATCTACAAAGTAAATCTTGATGGTAATCTGGTTGAACACGAATATGATCATGTATTTATTGGAACCTTTGAAGGAACCCCAATGATCAATAAAGAAGAGGTGGAAGAATGGAAGTATAGTAAATTGAGTTTCCTCCGCGCTGACATCAGGAAAAACCCGGAGGTCTACACCTTTTGGTTCAAGTTAATCGTAGACCACCCTCAGCTAACGGAAGTGATCGTCTAGTTTTCACTTTTGCTGAAGTCCAGGTTATATCCAACCTGTATCAGTGTCCCTATATTATTCTCTTGTTGCGCTCCATTCTTTTTTATCAATAGTTGATAAAAAGTTCCTCCTTGGATACTCAACTTCCTATTGAATTGATAGCCAATGGCGGTATAGAAACGGTTCTGATCCGGCTTATGAAAAGTTATCGATTTGCCCCAACTGTAGAATAGCTCTTCAAAGATTCCAATAAACCACGCACCTTGCTCTATCTTTGCCTTATTCAATGGAATCTGCACTTGAAAACGGTAGCGAATACGATTAAGGTACGTAGCATAGCCGTCATAAGTCACAGAACCATTTGGCTCGGTGTGGTGCTTCTGAATAAATCTTTCCTCCATGCGAAATCGGTGAGAGAAATAAAGCCTCGCATAATTATGCCTATATAGTATTTGTTGCCATAAACGCTGCTCGTTATTTACAAAAGTGGAAGGTTGCTTTCCATACTGAAAATTCCAAACATACATGTAACCAATGGGAACAATAGAAAGCTTTGGAGTTAAGTATACGTCAAGTCCATTGCGAAAAAAATGCTGTGCATTTTCAAACCCTTGCACAAAACGAAGTTGTCCATCAAATGCAAAACCAAATTTTTTGTGCATCTTTATATTTGAATTCAACACAAACCACTCTGTAGGTTGAGTAACAACTTCACGTGTATTTTGTGCCCATCCATCCAGAGAACCTACTAACAAACAAGAATACAAGAAAATACCTTTCATGACATTAGAGTAATATTTCGAATGTAGTCACTAAAATCATAGAACAATAACCGGGATTTGGTGTTTT
>JANNRV010000050.1:0-42298 GCA_031401775.1 Bacteroidia bacterium
TGTAATTATTTAATCTTCAATTTTTAAAATTATGCAGAACAAAGGATTAGTTGTTGTATTAACAATTGTGATCAGTGCGCTCTGTTTGTTTTACCTGTCGTTCACCTTTGTGTCGCAGGGAATTCAAAAAGATGCTATTCAATATGCTACTGATAAAAACGGCTCGGTCAACCTGGGCAAAAAGCAAAATTACCTAGACTCGCTCTGGAACAAACCCGTGTACGATTTATTCTGGAAAGAGTACACCTATAAAGAAGTAAAGGACAATGAACTCAGTCTGGGCCTTGACTTGCAAGGTGGAATGCACGTAGTACTTGAAGTATCTCCAGCTGATATTATCAGGGGCCTGAGCGATAATAATCAGGATCCTGCTTTTATCGCAGCCTTACAAAGAGCACGCGAAATGCAGAAGACAAGCCAGGAAAATTACAGTGCACTTTTTTATAAAGCTTTCAAAAATGCAAATCCCGATAAGAATCTTGCTTCATTATTTGCATCAGCATCCAACAAAGGACGCGTGAGCCTTTCAGACGATGATGCTGCAGTCATTAAATTTCTCAATACGGAAATTGAAAGTGCTATCGATCGTTCATTTACTATTCTTAAAACACGTATCGATCAGTTTGGTACTTCACAGCCCAATATTCAACGGCTTCAGGGAACCGGAAGAATTCAAATTGAAATTCCCGGAGCAGACAATCCTCAACGCGTAAGAAAACTGTTACAAGGTGTGGCGCGATTGGAGTTTTGGGAAATAGTAGAAGGCAACGACCCTCAATTAAATCAGTCATTGTTTGCCATCAACCAAATGTTGGTGAAGGAGCGCAATGCCGTTAAACCTTCTGAACTCGAAGACACCAATGCAAAAGAGAATGATCTCGCGAAAGATCTTTCAAAAGATGCAGGGGATACAACCAAAACTGCTTTAGAAAAGGAATTGAGCAAAGCTACTGATAGCACAGGAGGAACATTAGATTCGCTCACCAATGCTACGCTTTCTCCTTTGTTTTCAATGAGCAATCAGCAGATACCCTTCTTGTATAATACGAAGGATACTTCAGAGATTAACAAAATTTTTAAGCGACAGGATGTACAAGCTTTACTTCCGAGAACGATTGGATTCTTATGGGATGTAAAGCCCGATGCCAATCAAACACCCGGAGTAGAAGATATTCAGCTCAACTTCATTAACATTGGTCGAAATGGTAAGGCCTTGCTTTCCGGAGAAGTAATCAATGATGCTCGCCTTGACTTTGACCAGTTTGCAAGACCTGCCGTAAGTATGACCATGAATGCTGCCGGTTCACGTGCTTGGGCAAAGATTACTGCGACAGCAGCTGCAAAGCAGCCTCAGGGGAGGATTGCTATCGTGCTGGATAAATATGTTTACACTGCTCCAACTGTGCAGGGCGAGATTCCAAACGGGAATTCACAGATCACCGGGAACTTTACCAATGATGAAGCAAAAGATTTGGCGAACGTGCTCAAGGCAGGATCACTTCCGGCACCTACACGAATTGTGGAGGAAGCTATCATCGGGGCATCATTAGGAGACGTTGCCAAGCAACAGGGTTTTATTTCCATGGCCTGCGGCTTAGGACTTGTTGTGATTTTTATGGTTGCCTATTATTCAAAAGGTGGTTGGGTGGCCAATCTTGCTTTGCTCTTCAATATTTTCTTTATCCTAGGTATTTTGGCACAACCTACGATTGGTGCTGCTTTGACGTTACCAGGTATTGCCGGAATTATTCTTACCATGGGTATGGCAGTGGATGCTAACGTACTTATTTATGAAAGGATAAAAGAAGAACTGGCGCAAGGGCGAAAACTTCGTGAGGCGATTCAAGAAGGATATAAGCGAGCATTCTCTTCCATTTTCGACTCCAACGTAACTACCTTCCTTACGGCAGCCTTCCTGTTTATTTTTGGTCAGGGGCCAATTAAAGGTTTTGCGATTGTATTAATGATTGGTATTGCCACTTCTTTCTTTTCAGCCGTGTATTTGTCACGCGTGATCATTGAATGGATGGTGCGGAAAGGGGATGAAGCAAAGATAAGTTTCACTACACCATTGTCCGGGTTAGTCAATCGCCATTCTTCTTTTGATTTTATTGGCAAACGAAAATATGCTTACTTATTTTCTTCCATTGTAATTCTGATTGGAATCATCCTGATTGCCATTCAGGGCTTAAATTTAGGTGTTGATTTTAAGGGAGGTAGATCGTATACAGTAACCTTTAGTAAGCCCGTAGAAGCAACTACCATGAAAAGCTCTTTGGCTGCAAGTTTCGAAAATTCGGGCACGGAAGTAAAAAACTTCGGTAGCAATAATGTGATGAAGGTGACTACCTCTTACCTCACTGACGATGAATCTGATGTTGCCGATGAAAAGGTTAAAACGGCATTGGTGAATGGAGTGACCAAATATAGTGGTCTTCAATATTCTGATAACGATGGGAAGGTGGATGACCAACACTTTACAATTTCCTCTTCTACCAAAGTGGGAGCGACCATCGCGGATGATATCAAGGACTCAGCCTTTGAGGCAGGAATATTTTCTATCATTGGCATCTTCCTCTATATTCTCTTTCGCTTCCGCAAATGGCAATATAGCACGGGTGCAATTGTTGCCTTGATTCATGATACAATGTTTACATTTTCTGCATTCGCTATCGCTCGCGTGCTTGGTTTCTCTCTGGAAATTGATCAGGTGTTTGTGGCAGCAGTGCTTACCATCATTGGTTACTCTATCAACGATACGGTAATTATTTTTGACCGCATACGCGAATACATGAGTTTTGGTGCCAGTCATGAGCGGAATAAAATATTTAACAGTGCTATCAATAATACCCTTAGCCGGACTTTAATTACTTCGGGTACTACGGTGATCGTGGTGATTGTACTTTTATTTTTTGGAGGTGAAGTATTAAGAGGATTCTCTTTTGCGATGGTAATTGGTATTGTTATTGGAACGTACTCCTCCATTTTTATTGCAGCTCCGTTGGTAATAGATTTGGATAAGAAAATTGATTTGGAAGTAGCCAAGGTATAGATTAAGCTACTGTAGATGTTCAGTCCGTCCCTATCCCGATAGCCAATCGAGATTGGGACGGACTTTTTTAATGCTTGCCTACTTTGTGGGTTCAGCTATTTCAACCCTTGCACCTACTGCCAAAACTCCAAGGAGCGTGTCAGCCCTCATGAAATGTTCTAACGTTATCGTATACTTTCCCTGCTGTTTGAATTCAAATTCTTTAAGAAGTGAAAAACGATGATCGTAGACATCGCCTAGTCCGCTGGTACCAAATGGCTGTCCCGTCTTTTGATCAAAAAGAAATTCGGAAACCATTTTCTTGCTCAGCTCCATTCCTGTAGAATCACGTAAAGAATAATTTACAAAAAGACGGGCGTACGGATAGTCGAGCGAATTGCGCACGTTGTAGTAGATATTGTATCGCTTGCCCAGGTCTTTGATGGTGAACTCAAATTCTGGTGTTTCTGTAATCTTCCAGTTGCGTTCATTAAAGTCGTGGTTGACTTCATAAACACGGCTCTTGTCGCAGCCGACTAAGACTAAAGCGAGCAGAAGAACTAAAACAAATCTCATTGAGGGCGAGGGCGATTTGGTCTATTTGGCTTGTTAGGATTAGAAGGATTCTGGGGATTCGGAGGACGATTCCCACGGTTCCGATTATCAGGACGGCCACCCCCTTTTTTCCTTTTCTTGTTTCCTCCTCCTTGTTTGCTTTTGAATTTTTTATCGAGGCTTTCAAGATCACTATTCAACGAAGAAATTGATTCTTTTTCAATAGCACGGTCTTCACTAAGACTGGCCGGCTTTTTTCCTTCCCGATTGAGACTTAAAATCTCGTTGACACGGGCAACATTAATGGGGTACCAGGTATTGTCCTCACGAAAACCAAACCACATGATTTTTCTGAATATATCGGTCTTCTGAAGAGTGGCTTCACCACGTTCGGTAAGAAGCGGACCCTCCACTTTAGGAATATGTTCCAACGCTTCCATGTACGTTTCCAGTTCATAGTTGAGGCAGCATTTCAATCGACCGCATTGACCGGAAAGTTTGCTTGGGTTGAGGGATAAATTCTGATAGCGAGCTGCACTAGTGGCCACATTTTTAAAGTCGCCCAGCCAGGTAGAGCAGCAAAGCTCTCTTCCGCAGACACCTATTCCTCCCAATCGGCCAGCCTCCTGGCGTAAACTGATTTGACGCATCTCCACACGCACTTTAAATTCTGCCGCTAATGCTTTTATAAGTTCCCGAAAATCCACACGATCTTCGGCTGAATAAAAGAAAGTTGTTTTCGTGTTATCGGCTTGATACTCTACATCCGAAAGCTTCATGCCTAAATGGTACTGCTTGATGATTTCGCGGCCGCGATACAGGGTTGGAAGTTCTCTCTTTTTTACTTCTTCATGTTTTTCTAAATCCCGCTGATGTGCAAGGCGATAGATTTTTTTAATCTCATGATCATTGGCCACTTTTTTCTTCTGCATCTGCAGCCTTACCAACTCACCTTGAAGTGACACGTATCCTAAATGATGTCCATTTGGAACTTCTACCACGATGGGGTCTCCCGTGGTTAATGATATTCGATCTGTGTTTCGGTAAAAATCTTTGCGTCCGCCTTTGAAACGAACTTCTACCACATCAAATCTATCTTCGCCCGGCATGCTCATGTTCGAGAGCCAGTCAAAGACGTTCATTTTATTACAGCCGCCTGTGCCACAAGCGCCATTGTTATCACATCCTCCTACTTTTTCTCCCTTTTTCGTTCCACACGCACAGCCCATCTTAAGAAATATTAGGATTTATAATTTGAGATTGAATCTGCCATATTCTGCAAATCTACACCAATATCTTTTCTGAAATAGACCCCTTCCCAGTTAACAGTTGACACAGCCTGATATGCACTTAAGGAAGCTTCTTTTAGGGTTGATCCAAGACCCGTCACAGCCATTACTCTTCCGCCATCGGTCACAATTTTCGACTCAACGTTTTTCGTGCCGGAATGGAAAACCAGTGCTTCCGTTTTAGAATCAAGACCATTAATTATTTTTCCCTTTTCATAATTTTCGGGATATCCGCCCGAAACCATCACAATGGTCATCGCATAATTGGAATGTGTTTCAATTGACTTCCCACGAAGCTCCCCCTTAGCAACACCAATCAGGAGTTCGACAAAATCACTTTTAATCCGTGGCATCACGACTTCAGTTTCAGGATCACCCATCCGTGCATTGTATTCAATCACGTACGGCTCGCCTTTTACATTCATCAGACCAACAAATACAAAACCCTTGTAAGCAATGTTTTCTTTCTTCAGTCCGGCAATGGTGGGTTTTATCACTTTCTCTTCTATCTTTTTCATAAAGGCAGCATCAGCAAAAACGACCGGAGATACAGCACCCATTCCACCTGTGTTTGGCCCTGTATCTCCATCACCAATGCGTTTGTAATCTTTTGCTTCAGGAAGTATGAGATAATCATTGCCATCGGTGAGTACGAAAACTGAAAGTTCAATGCCATCAAGAAATTCTTCCACCAATACTTTTGCGCTCGCCTCACCAAATTTTTTATCCTCCAGCATTTCGCGGAGATTCTCTTTCGCTTCTTCTCTACTTTGACAGATGATTACACCCTTTCCGGCAGCCAATCCATCGGCTTTCAACACAATAGGAGGCGTACATTTTTCCAGATAGCTCAAGGATTGAATCAGTTCTGTTGCGGAAAAAGTTTTGGCTTTGGCAGTAGGCACTCCATTGCGTAGCATAAACTGCTTTGAAAAATCTTTGCTCCCTTCCAGTTGTGCGCCTTCTTTTCCCGGACCGACCAATAGAATTGATTTTAGCTGAGGATCATTTTCAAAATAATCCCGAATACCTTTTACCAGTGGGACTTCCGGGCCTACCAGAACTAATTCAATATTTTGACGTAGGCAGAAATCCCCAATCTTAGCAAAGTCGTCTACGGCAATGGAAACATTTTCTGCCACGGTGGCTGAGCCGGCATTACCGGGTGCGACAAAAAGCTTATCACAATACTTACTTTGCTTGATCTTCCATGCGAAAGCGTGTTCACGTCCGCCACTACCGATAATTAAGATATTCATGTGAGTCAAAACTTAAAAGATAAGTGTAGAGATTTAGAAACGTTTAAAAAATATTTCCTCCCCACACAAAATCTTCGAAGCCGGTGCGGGATGGATATCGGCTAATCAAACTTGTTTTTTTAAAAGCAATGGATGAAGCCCGTTGCCTTAAGACCTGCAGGTCTTGCTGAATTGCTGTTTCTTTTGCTTCAATGGCAGTAGTACCATTGAAAATGAAATCAATTTCTTGCCCTGTTTTTTTCTGATAGTAACGTAACTCGCCTTGAGGAAAGAGTTGAGTAGCAATCGCATTTTCGAAAAGCTGGCCGCTAGATAGTTGAGGGCCAGCAAGTGCATTTAAAATGCCTGTATCTGAAAAATAAAGTTTAGGTTGTTGTGATATTTCTTTGTCAAGGTTTTGTGTATAAGGCTTTATAAGATAAATCAGGTAGGTATATTCCAACAAATACAAATATGAGGATACTTTTTGGCGGTGGATTCCTGCCACGCTTGAGAGTTTAGTAAAGTCTATTTTATTTCCGGCACGACCTGCTAATAAAATTACAAGCTTATAAAGCTCCTCACTTGCCGAGTAATCCGATAAGAGTTTGATATCTAGTTCTACGTAGGAGTTGATAATGTCTTTCAATAACTCTTTCTTATTGTCTTTTGTACCTTCCAAGACAACTTCGGGGAATCCCCCAAAAAAAATGAATTCTTCGTACAGATTTTGGCATCTGGCATACCAGGCTTTAGTATAAGGTTTCCAGGCATAGGTTTCCGGTTTAAGAATTGTAATCTTTTTAAATCTGAGAAACTCGCAGAAGTTAAGCGGATACATTTCAAAGATTCGCTTGCGACCTGCTAGACTTTCTGTAAAACGATTTTTTATGTAATAAGAACTCGATCCGGTTACCAGAAATTTTATTGCATAAGTGTCGTAGAGATATTTGATAAGGCTCGGAAGGTTTTCCACTAATTGAATTTCATCTAAGGCAATCACACACGGCTCGGAAAAATCCAGCCCTTGAAGTTGCAGTTCCTCGGCTATACTCTCATAATCGGGTCGGTTTAGGAGAGCCCGTACCTCAATACGCTCGCAATCCAGGTAGTATTTGTTATTATGCCTAATTTGACTGAGCAGAAATTTCAACGCAGTACTTTTGCCTACCCTGCGCATACCAGTGATGACAGTCACCTGCCTTTGACTGAGGTGTTCCGTTAAGGACACAAAGAGGTCACGTAGAATCATGACATAAAAATAGGCAAATAGTATTACTTTAAGATATTTATTTTATCTTTTAGTAAAACGTCAATTGCGAGCACTTACATTGGATGGCGCATTGGAGCGAAGAAATCTCATAGTTTTGGGGATCGCCCGCCCGGATGATTCCGGTCGGATGGTCTTCGCGCCTCCCGCGTCCCAAGCAGCTACTCGCGATAGCTGTAGATTATTAGTTTTTCGCAACATCAGTTAGTAAGACCTCTGATGAATGCTTAATTTAGGTAACAAAGGGCTGGCTGGAATTAATTAGCGTATTCGCTCAAAAATTTAACACGCATTAATCGAATATCATCTTCCGAGAAATCGGCATTATTCTCATCGTTGATCGCATCTTCAAGGCTGTCCGTTTCCGAATTAAGAAAATACTCGTAGAGTTGCTCTTGCTTATTTTCGTCCATAGCCTCATCTATGTAATAGTCAAGATTGAGCTTGGTACCTGAATAGCAGATGTTTTCTATTTCTGTCAAGAGTTCCGGAAAACTCATATTCTTAGTTTCGGCAATCTCATCCAAATCTACTTTACGGTCGACTTGCTGGATGATAAAGATTTTAATCTTTGATTTATTGACAGAGGATTTGACTACAACTTCTGATGCCGTTTCAATATCATTGTCATCAACATACTGTTGAATGAGTTCCAAAAACCGGTCACCAAACTTATTTACCTTGCCCATGCCCACGCCATTTACAGAAGCAAGCTCTTCTTTGGTAGTAGGATAGGTGGTGGCCATCTCCTCGAGAGACGGGTCTTGAAAAATAACGTAGGGAGGAAGATCTTTTGCCTTGGCGACTTGCTTGCGCAAAGTCTTCAGCATATCAAAAAGCTTTTCATCGTATGCCTTGGTGTTGACCGGAACCCGGTCCATTACCTCCTCATCTTCTACGGCTGTGGTAAAGTCATGATCGCGGGCCAGTTCAATGGCGTGCGGCTTTGTAACGAATTTTTTACCCTTCTCTGTAATTTTAAGAACACCTATATTATCAATGTCTTTTTCGAGGTATTGATAGATCAGGGTTTGACGGATAACGGATTTCCAGAAATCCTCACTTTCGTCAGCACCTTTTCCATAGATAGCTAAATCAAAATGGCCATAGCTTTTGACATACTCATCTTCTACGCCACGGATCACATTGACTAAATGCACAAGGCCAAAACGTTCATTGGTTTGCTTTACAGAGGCAAGAACTAGTTTTACAGATTCTGTTCCATCAAAACGTTCGCGCGGATGGACACAATTGTCGCACATGCCACAGTTGTCCTGCTTATACTCTTCACCAAAGTAATGAAGCAATTGACGTCTGCGGCATACCGGTGACTCGGCATAGTATTCCATCTCTTGCAAAAGCACCCTTGCATTTTCACGCTCTTGCACCGACTTATCTTTATTGAATTTTTCCAGTTTGTTCAAATCATTGTGGCTGTAAAACATAAGACAATGACCTTCCAAACCATCACGACCGGAACGTCCAGTCTCCTGATAATACCCTTCCAGTGACTTAGGCACATCATAGTGAATAACAAAGCGAACGTCCGGTTTGTCGATACCCATTCCAAAAGCAATGGTAGCTACAATAATATCCGTCTCTTCATTCAGAAAATCATCTTGGTTTTTAACCCGAACATCAGGATCTAATCCGGCATGATAAGGAGCCGCTTTAAATCCATTGACGTTAAGAAGCTGTGCTACCTCTTCTACTTTCTTGCGACTGAGGCAATAGATAACTCCAGACTTGCCTTTGTTATTCTTGAGAAAACCGATGAGTTGTTTCTTGGTTTCTTTTTTGGGCCGTACTTCGTAATAGAGATTTTTTCGGTTGAAGGAAGAGATAAAAACATCCGCCTCTTCCATTTGCAAATTCTTCTGAATATCAAGTTGCACCTTGGGAGTAGCCGTTGCGGTGAGCGCAATGACCGGCATATCGCCCAGTTGTCCAATCATCGTCTTGATTTTCCTGTATTCCGGACGAAAATCATGGCCCCACTCCGAAATGCAATGAGCCTCATCGATGGCCACAAAAGCAACGTTGGCTTTTTGAAGGAATAAAATATTTTCCTCTTTGTTTAACGATTCTGGAGCTACATAAAGCATTTTAACAACACCCGCTAGGCAATCTTTTTTAAGGCGGGTGATTTCGCCTTTGCTTAAGGTTGAATTTAGAAAACGTGCATTGATACCATATGCATTCATTTGATCAACCTGATTTTTCATTAGGGCGATCAACGGAGAGATAATTATGGCCAGACCATCTTTAATCATCGCAGGCAACTGGTAGCACAGCGACTTACCGGCCCCGGTAGGCATGATCACAAAGGTGTTCTTGCCACTGAGGATGTTTTTGATAACAATCTCCTGATTCCCCCTGAATTGGGTATACCCGAAAAACTCTTTGAGCCTAGCTTTTAAAATATCACTTTCTTCTGCCACTATCATACTTAACGAAATAAAATCCTGAATTCTCTATCTTTGCCATTCCCCTTCTCACAAAACCTGAAAGAGCATTGAATATAGTTAAAAATATCCAAAAAATCGCCAAAGAGGTACTATTAAATGAATCTCAGGCGGTCGGAAATCTTGCCAACTACATTGATAACGCTTTCGAGGCCTGTGTGAAGGAAATTTTACAATCCAAAGGCCGAGTGGTTGTGACCGGGATAGGTAAAAGTGCCATTATCGCCAATAAAATTGTAGCCACCCTTAACTCTACTGGCACACCCTCACTTTTTATGCATGCTGCCGATGCCATCCATGGCGATCTGGGCATGATTCAAAATGAGGATATCGTTATCTGTATCTCCAAAAGTGGCAACACTCCTGAAATTAAAGTTCTCGTACCGCTTCTGAAACGAAGAGGCTCTAAACTTGTTGCTTTGGTGAGCAATACAAGCTCATATCTTGCACAACAAGCAGACTTTGTCTTGAATGCAACCGTTGGCGAAGAAGCTTGTCCAAATAATCTTGCCCCCACTACCAGTACAACTGCACATTTAGCTTTGGGAGATGCCCTGGCCGTTTGTCTTTTGGAACTTAGAAATTTTACCAGTGAGGATTTTGCCCAATTCCATCCCGGGGGTGCCCTTGGGAAGCAACTTTACCTGAAAGTACAGGATGTCTTTGTCCAGCATGATTTACCGATCGTTAAGTTGGATACTCCGTTGAAAGATGTCATCCTGGAGATTTCTTCCAAACGATTAGGAGCAACGGCTGTGACAGATAGTCATCAAAACCTTTTAGGCATCATCACAGATGGTGACTTACGAAGGATGCTTCAAAAAGAGATCAATCTTACCACTGTAAAAGCGGGTGAGATCATGACCAAAACTCCAAAGTCAATTGAACGAGATGAGTTTGCCGTAAAGGCATTGCAAGTCATGCAGCAAAATAACATCACACAACTGGTGGTGAAAGAAGGTGAAAAGGTGGTGGGTTTTATTCACCTCCACGATTTATTAAAAGAAGGAATTGTTTAAAGACTTCGGTCATTGCTAACTCTCGTTGACATAATCAAATGAATAAAAACTTATATATCGTGCTCATGGCGGGCGGTGTGGGTACCCGATTTTGGCCCTACAGCAGAAACTCAAGACCTAAACAGTTTTTGGATGTGCTGGGTACAGGCAAGACATTGTTGCAGTCGACCTACGAACGATTTTTACCGTTGTGCCCTCAGGAAAATATTTTCATTGTAATTCACGATGAGCATGAAATACTAACGAAGCAACAAATTCCCGGGATTTCAAACGATCAGCTGCTTGCCGAGCCTATGAGGAAAAATACGGCTCCTTGTATTGCTTTCGCCTGCCATAAGATTGCGAAGCTAAATAAGGAAGCTGTCGTAGTTGTTAGTCCTGCTGATCATTTGATTTTGAATGAAGAGGATTTTCAAGCCACGATTAGAAAAGCAGTGGAGCAAGCGAAAAGCCAGGATAAACTAATCACTTTAGGGATTAAGCCATCACGACCAGAGACCGGATACGGATACATACAATACCTGGAAAGTAAGAACCCGCTGAAGAAAGTAAAAACGTTTACGGAAAAGCCTGAGCTAGCGTTGGCAAAGAAATTTGTAGAGAGTGGTGACTTCGTTTGGAATGCGGGTATATTCATTTGGGGAGTTCAGGCGATTTTAAAATCTTTTGCCAAGCATTTGCCTGAAATGGCGGATGTGTTTGATGAACTGGCACCCAAACTTTATACAGCAGAAGAGAAGGCGGGGATTGAAGCGGCTTATGCTCAATGCAAAAGTATCTCTATCGATTATGCGATTATGGAGAAGGCGGATAACGTCTACGTTTGGCTCAGTAATTTTGCATGGAGCGATGTAGGATCATGGGCTTCCTTGCACGAACTCTCCCCAAAGGATGATCATAACAATGCAGTGACGGCCGATGCTTTGCTTTATGATACCCGGAATTCAGTAATTAAAAGCGAGGCCGGAAAACTAATTGTCGTTCAGGGTCTTAACGGCTACCTCGTAGGTGCCTTTGATAATGTGATTATCGTGTGTGAAAAAGATAAAGAAGAATTGTTTCGCAGGTTTGTCAACGACCTGAAGGCGAAGTCAAACGGAAATGAATTTTTATAAGTTAATTGTTGTAACTCTTCTGCCGCACTACTTCGTAAATAGCTACTCCTGCGGCCACTGATACATTCAGTGAACTGATTTTTCCCTTCATGGGAATTTTAGCCAGCGCGTCAGCCTTGCGCAGCAGGTCATCAGAAATACCGTCTTCTTCAGAACCTAGCACCAAAGCCGTTGGTGGTTTTAAATCTACTTCATAGATCGTTTTCTCTGCCTTCTCGGTGCAGGCAATAATTTGGATTCCGCTGTCATGCAGGAGCTGAAATGTCTTTCTAAGATCTTTGACCCGGCAGACTGGCAGATAATTGAGTGCTCCTGCAGAAGTTTTAACTGCATCGCCTGTAATAGGCGCATTACCTTTTTCTTCAATAATAATTCCATCCAAGCCAGCACAATCTGCTGTGCGGGCCATAGCGCCAAAATTGCGCACGTCTGTTACCCGATCAAGGATTAAAAAAAAAGGCTCTCGTCCTTCGCTAAAGGCTTTGTCAATCAGATTTTCAAGCGAGGCATACTCAACAGCCGAAAGAAGGCAAATAACGCCTTGATGATTTTTTGTTGAAAGGCTATTTAATTTTTGCTGTGGAATGAAAGAGAACGGCACACCACCCGCTTTGGCAGCATTGATAAGTTCTTTTATCAAGTCATTGTTGAGCCCCGCCTGAATATAGATTTTCTCAATTTCCCGAGAGCCTTTGATGCCCTCCATCACGGCCCGGGTACCAAAAATCATGTCTTTCTTCTCCATCGGCACAAGTTAGTGGAAAGTAGTAAGTAGTAAGAATAAAGTAGCGATTAGTAAGATAAGATTGTCACACGTGTCTGAATCTCGGAATATGAAAAGTCGATAGTTGAGTAAGAGAATCAAAACCTGCTCTTGCGCCATAGGTCGATGGTGTTGAACCAGGTCTCCATGTAGTTGGTATTTCGGATGAGCGTAAACTGAGATGGGTCATAGATGCTTCCCGTCTTAACAAATGTAAAACGTGTGCGGTAGTTCTTATAATACCACACTTCATTTTGACCGTTGCGACTTACTTCATCGGGGAGGCCAAAGATCAGAAAGATCATTCCGCGGTCCGTTTTCCATCCTTCCTTATATGAGCTGAAATAAAGATTGGTAAGTTCTACCCTGCGAAAGTAACTGCGCATAAAATTTTTGGCACGATCTCTATCGCGGGTAACATCCAGAATTACTTTATCAAATTTTGTTTTATCTCCTTTGGCAGCGATTAGCTCTTCGTGCTCAGCTTTCGTGCAGACAAAGATTAATGGAGCTGCCAGATCTTCTACTTTAGTAAATTTTGGGAATACTCCGTTCACAGCACGAAAAGCAAATCCTTCAGCTACGGTTGTATCTTCCTGCACCAAATAAAGGCCTTCCCGATTAATCGAAATCCTTTGACAGGAGGCTATCGTAAATGTTGAGTCAGGAAACATAAACCGATCAGCCTTTGCTTCTTTTTCCGCGAAGGGTGGTGATGAGACAGGGAAATTGGTTTTATAGAAATAGATGTGCAGCGGTTTGCCACTTCCATGGATCGTATAATCCTTGCGAGCGAGTAGGTAGGGTTTCGAGACGAATCCATTTTTATCTTCAACAAATCCATTGACCGGATACTTCGGTTCAATCGTTTGGAAGAAACTCCAGCTTTTCATAGTGGCCGAGTTGGTTACTTTTGCCAGCAGTATCCATTGTTTTGTGGGTGCAGGAAATGTAAACTTCCCTCGGATCTTCGATGAGTCGGAGGAAGGGATACTTTCCTCCTTTTGATCGAGAGGTGCGCCCTCCTTTGCGGTATAGGACTCTCGCCTTTCCCATGTTAAATCATAAGTTTCTAGGGGATATTGAGTGGTATTGGCTTGAAATTCGAAATAGACTGTTACCCGTTCCGCGCCTTTGACAGCCTTCATTCCCAGAATGACTTCATGGTTGGGGTTGTAGATATAGTTGAAGTTCAGGCTTGCGATGGATTGCGCGAAGACAACCGCATTAAACCCAAGGATCGTAATCGCTATTAGAAGGAACTTTAGCTTCATCGGTTCATTTCAATTCTACTTACAACGTTAAATCTAACGGATTACTTTATTTTTGCCTCACAAAATTATTCATGAGCCAAGTTTTCACTACTGAAATCACGTCAGAAAGCATTCCTTCTGACAATCCAATTCACCAACGGTTATTAAAGGCTTATGTTTTAGCCGAAGATCATGTTCAAGGAGATGTATTGGAAGTAGGCTGTGGAGAGGGCAGGGGAATTGATTTGATCCTTCCAAAGGCCAAAAGCTATACCGCGCTCGACAAGATTGAGCCTATAGTCGCCTCACTACAAAAAAAATATCCATCGGGAAATTTTATAAGTGGAAATATTCCACCTTTTTCCAAGTTGGAGGATAATTCATTTGACAGGATATTCAGTTTTCAGGTTATAGAGCACATTGAGAACGATCGATTATTCTTAAAAGAAATACACAGGGTATTAAGACCGGGGGGTGAGGCTTTTTTGACAACCCCCAATCGGCCCATGTCTTTGTCAAGGAATCCCTGGCATGTGCGCGAGTACACAGCTACGGAGCTTACCTCTTTGGCCAAAGAATTTTTTCAAGAAGTAGAGATGAAAGGCATCGGGGGAAATAACAAGGTCATGAAGTACTACGACCGCAACAAAAAATCAGTAGACCGAATGATGCGCTGGGACATTTTGGATTTGCAAAACAATCTACCCGCCTGGATGCTAAGATTTCCTTATGAGCTGCTTAACCGATGGAATAGGGACAAGCTCAAAACTATGTCTGATGATTTGGTCATGAGCATCCAGCATGAAGATTACGTGGTGACTGATAAAGCCGAAGAAGCCCTTGATTTATACCTCAGGGTAAAAAAATAGGTTTCTGACAACTAAGGTCGGTCGTTTAAAGATTAGTCAATTGTCTTCTCTTCCAATTTGTAGATCAGCTAAATGCTTTTCGTACATCTCCTCGAATTTTTTGCCTAAATCGCTCTCCCCGTTTTCATAGAGGATTTGATAAAGCTCACCTAATACAAAAAGGTTGAGGCGCAGGTCACGGCTAAGCCCACCTCCATGTTGAATAATGTAAGCCGCCATTTCATTGGCACGGTTTCCTGTAGTGGTGGCCAATGCTATTGCTTTCTCTTTTTCACCGACACGGAATAGTAATTCGATCATGGAGGGACCCGTTTGGTCCATGGCAACTACTTTATCCGGCATTCTTTCCAGCGAAAAGAGCAGGATTTTACGTGCTTTTTCCATTTTATTTTCAGGAGTGCCTTCCGTAGAGATAATTTCAGTTGAAGTCGATTGTGTCGTCTCAGATTCATCAATAAGCGCCTCCGCAATGGAATTTAAACTGCTCCTGTGATTAAGAATGAATCCTTTGTAATCATCATTGTAGTAGAGTTTTTCATTGTCTAGCCCTCGGTACTGAAACTTGTTGATCACATTATCAAAGGCGACTTCCGTGTTAACAAAATCTTTCTCGGGATTTGGTTTTTTAATCGGCAACAGGCGATAGGCATTTCCTTCCAACACTACATAATCGCTTAGATCGAGGTTGATTTGAGCAAGAGATGTGTTGTTAAAATAGATAGGACGTTCCCAGTTGTTAGTAATGATTAAATCCAGAATGGCGAGATCTTTTTTCTCGAGACCTCCTTTTAATAATTTGAACTGCATCCGATCGACCACCAGACTATCCATTCCTTTGGGAATAATTCCTTTTCTAATGACATCCTCTTTGTCAACATCAAGAGTAAATATTCGGCTAGGGACAATGTTAGCATCCTCATTGCGAAGCTGTGGGTAATTTTTTGACAATAACCCAACGTATTGTTTAGCATCAATGCTTTTAATTTTTCTGTCGTAGTAGCGGAGATAATCGTTGGGCCCGCCTTGTTGATAATCCTTTAAGGTAAGCGTATAAGAAAACGGCTCTGATTCATAAGCCTGCCTCATGGTTTGGTCGATATACCAGTCTGTATTAAAATAACTTAGTACTACTACTCGCACATCCGTGCGAACGCCTTCCACTTCCTGTGCATACCAGAGCATGAACGTGTCATTGTCTCCACCGGTAAATAGAATTGAATTTGGTGCGCATGAATTAAGATAGTTTTTGCCTGAGTCCACTGAGAAAAAACGGTTGGAGCGATTGTGATCGTCCCATCCCTGAAATGCCATTAAGGCAGGCGCGATAAGACAGATTCCAGTTGCCGCAATAGTGGAAGTCTTCAGTTTTTTCAAATAGCGGTTTAAGAATTCAGCAATGGCGATAACGGCAAAGCCAATCCAAAAAGCAAATGCATAGGTAGATCCTGAATAAATATAATCTCTCTCTCGTGGTTCATCTGGAGGAGAGTTCAGGTATACAACAATAGCAACTCCCAGCATGACAAAAAGCAGTGCCACCACTGAGAAATTTTTGGTGTCTTTGAGAAATTGGTAGAACATCCCAATTAATCCCAGGACAAATGGAATCATAAAATAATTATTACGCCCTTTGTTCATAGCAATTGCATCCGGCACTTTCTCAAACCAACCATTGGGTCCAAGCCAGTCGGAGCCTTGCTCATCGCCTTCACGTCCGGCATAATTCCACATAAAATAACGCATGTACATGGTGCCGATCTGATGCCTGAACATGTAATAAAGATTCTGCCCGAAAGTTGGACGCTCGCCTTCCTTTAATCCGATAATCCTTCGGTAGGATGCTGCGTACTCCGAACTCCAGGCCCGTGGCAGCAGCGTTTCTTCACCTGGTTCATATCCATAGGTGAATTTTCGATCGGTGATTTCGTATTTGGTTTTGCCTTTGGTATAAACAGGAGCTCCATAATCAATGCTCGTAATCTGTGACGTAAAATAAGGGCCTTTCAAAAGCGGGCGACTTCCATACTGCTCACGTTTGAGGTAGCGAACAAAACTCATTACATCTTTTGGAGCATTTTCGTTGATTGGAGTGTCAAAGTTGGAGCGAATAACAATGGTTGCGTAAGAGCAATAGCCAATGATGATGAAGGTGGTGGAAAGCAAAAAAGTATTCAGCAGTGCCTTATCTTTTAGGTGGCTGTATCGAATTCCAAAGACCAACGCAGCGATGAGCAGTAAGCAAAAGATGATGACGCCTGAACCAAATGGCAGGCCTAATGTATTTATGAAGAATACTTCGAAATTACCGGCCAACGTTGGTAAGCCGGGGATAATCAAATCATTGATGAATAAAACGAGACCAACGCTGATCGCCAACGTAGCAACAATTCCCCATTGGGTTGTTTTGTATTTTTTGAAATAGTAAATAAGACCTAAAGCCGGTAGCGCCACCAAATTGAGCAGGTGAATGCCAATGGAAAGTCCGACCATATAGGCTGTAAAAATGAGCCATCGGTTGGCGCTGCTTTCGTCTTCAATCACATCCCATTTTAAAATAGCCCACACCACAAAAGCGGTAAAGAAAGATGACATAGCGTAGACCTCGGCTTCGACTGCGGAGAACCAGAATGAATCGGAAAAAGTATACGTGAGTGCACCGATTAAGCCGGCACCCATCAGCACCCAGATTTGTCCTTCCGACAACTCAGCATCTTTTTTTACTCCCATTATTTTTCTCCCAAAAAGAGTAATGGACCAGAATAGAAAGAGAATGGTAAAGGCGCTGGACAATACGCTCAGGAAATTGATCCAATACGCGACTTTCGTTACATCTCCCAGCGCCAAAAATGAAAAGAGGCGGCCGAGCAGCATGAAAAGGGGGGCTCCGGGTGGGTGAGATACTTCCAGCTTGTAGGCTACGGCAATGAACTCCCCACAATCCCAGTAGCTGGCAGTTTCTTCAAATGTAAGCCAATAGGTAAGGAGGGCAATTCCAAAACTCAGCCACCCAGTTATGTTATTCGTCTTCTGAAAATTCATTGAATCAAAGATTTTAAGCAAAATGAAAGGGCGAAAATAAGGAATAATCGATAGTCAACCACCCGCTTATTTATAGACGATAACGTAAAATGCGAGCCAGAGTAGAAAAATCAGAACATAGGAGCTTAAAACGATAATCCAGGCCGTTTTCTTTTGCTTTCGGGCAAAAAAGTGGACTCCGGTTACGAGCAAAAGGCAATACCCGATTTCGAAGATGTTTAATGCTTTGAGCGGATAGACATAACGCTTATCGAGTTCGGTGTAGTCAAAAAAATTCATAAGGGAGAAAGGATAAAACGCTCTGATGTCCGCCAGGCGCGGATCCGTTTCAATAAATAAGAACCAGCCAATTTTCAGAAGTTCGGGTACCAGGAAGATAAACTCACAGACGATGACCAATCCCCAGCACTGACTGTAAGTGACTCTATATCCAAACAGAAAGCAACCCACCCAGACTACAAAAGCAATCACCGTGAACTTCCACAGATAGATAATAGGGATTGAAAAAAACTGAAGGAAACTGACCAATTGGAGAATGCCGCCTTCGGGCCGATCTTCCAGAAACTCAAAGGCAGCCGTTTCATTTTCGATAAATGTTTTTTTGATATAGAGCAACAGAAAGGTGGAAAGGCAGAGCAGAAGAAAAGTCATTTTCTTATCTGCTGCGAATAACGAATTTGTATCTTCTATCGTTTTCATGGATTAACTGAATCCGTTGTTTAGGTGGTAAAGTCTTTTTATGCTTATTTCGTGCTGATTTTCATGAATCCTGTGACTTCCATCGCTCAAGCTACAATCTCCCTACGAAAGTTCTTCTTCCTGTTGGTTGTTATTTTCTCGGGGATTATCAAACTATCCGCGCAGGCAAAGAAGGACACTACTATCATTTTGATCTCAAGTATCACGGTACAATTGGAGTGTACCATGGCCTTGAATGACATGTATAATTTTAAGTTTGAGAAGGCCGAGCAGCAGTTCAGGTGGTTTAAACAAAAATATGCCTGGCATCCCTTGCCTTATTTTTTATTAGGCCTTAGTGAGTGGTGGAAAATAGTCCCGAACACCAAGGACACACAATATGATGATCGCTTTCTGGCCTACATGGATAGTACGATTCTTGTGGCAGAGAACCTGTATAAAAAACATCCTGAATATAAATTGGAGGCTGCTTTTTTTTTATCGGCTGCCTACGGATTTAAGGGTCGGCTCTATGCCGATGAGGAGCGGAAGAATTGGCGCAAGGCGGCTTCTGTTGGTAAAACAGCTTTGAATTATCTGGAAGAGTGCAAGGAGAAAAATTATTTAAGTCCTGAATTATTATTCGGTGATGCGCTCTATAATTATTTTTCTGTTTGGGTACCGGAAAATTATTCTGCCTTAAAACCCATCTTGTGGTTCTTTCCAAAAGGAGATAAACAACTTGGACTCAAACAATTAAAAGAAGTTTCCTACAACGCCTTCTATACCCGCACCGAGGCGATGGTATGGCTGATGCGCATCGCCAACAGCTATGAGAATGATCAGCCGAGGGCTTATCAATTGGCAGAGTACCTGCACCAGACCTATCCGGATAATCCTTACTTTCACCGGTATTATGCACGCATGCTCTACAGCAAGGGCATGCATGCCGAGATGGAAAAAACTTCTAAAGAAATTCTCGTGCGCATTGACAGTGCCAAAGCAGGATATGAAGCGACCAGCGGACGTTATGCTGCATTCTTTTTGGGACAATTGAATGGAGGCCGAAGAAACTTAGATGAGGCAAAGAAGTATTATCTTTTGGCGGTGAAGTATGCGGAAGAAGTGGGGGCTACGGAGTCCGGTTATTACCTCTTCTCATTGATTGAGCTAGGCGAGATTAACGAAAAGCAAGGCAACAAAGCCGAAGCAAAAAGATATTTCACCGATGTGAAGAAGAAAGCCGGCCGGAAGAATGAAGCATTTAAGGATGCTAAGCGGAGGCTGAAGGAATTGGAGAAGGGGGATTGAGTTTAAAGTAATAACAGATACAATTTTGGAACTACGTGATCTCATTGTCACACCAATCCTTATTATCATAGTTTATATGATTGCCTATAGGATTAGGCCCCATGTAACGGATGAAATTAATCGAAGGTATTTTTTTCCTGCATTAACTGTTAAGATATTTGGCGCACTTGCGCTGGGGTTTATCTATCAGTTTTATTATAGTGGGGGAGATACTTTCAATTATCACATCTATGGAAGCAGGATTATATGGGAAGCTTTTTGGGACTCTCCAATTGAAGGATTAAATATCTTTTTTCGGGGTTCCGGAGCTTCTGGCATTTACGACAACTATTCCCGAATTGCTTATTATTTTGACCCATCCTCATATACGGTGGTTCAAATTGCCTTTTTATGTGACCTTTTTACATTTTCAACTTATTCTGGGACGGCAGTTTTATTTGCGATAATCAGTTTTCTTGGATCATGGTTGATGTTTCAAACTTTTTATTTGATATCTCCTGAATTACACAAGTGGTTAGCATTTTCTGTTTTATTTATCCCATCGGTGATCTATTGGGGTTCAGGTATTCTAAAAGACACAATTACGTTTTCCTGTATTGGAATAGCGGTTTATTCAACACATTACTTGTTCATAGAGAAAAAAATACGACTAAGTAGAATTTTAATGTTGATTATATCTCTAATGCTTCTCTATCACATAAAAATATATATACTACTTGCATTATTACCTATGATCATCCTATGGGTTTTTTTTGTTAATCTGACTTTTATTAAAAATAAATCTCTTAGAATTCTCTTAATGCCTCTTGTTGTGGGGGTTTCAATTACCCTTGCTGTATTTGCACCGATTAAGGCGGGTGAAGATAATCCGAAGTACTCTATTAACAGTATTGCAAAGACAGCTCAGATCACAGCTTACGATATTAGATATTATACTGGTAAGAATGCAGGGAGCGGATATTCTTTGGGCGAATTAGATGGAAGCTTTAATAGTCTTATAAAATTAGCTCCTGTGGCAATTAATGTATCCTTGTTTAGACCCTACTTATGGGAAGTAAATAACGTCCTTATGCTACTTTCAGCGCTTGAATCTTCAATTTTTTTTATTTTAACTTTTCTATTATTAATAAGGAACCCAATTGGGTTTGTAAGTTCACTCCGTGACCCTAATATTCTATTCTGCCTAATCTTTTCTCTGATATTTGCATTTGCTGTGGGCGTCTCCACTTATAATTTCGGGACACTAGTAAGGTACAAAATTCCAATGATGCCCTTTTATGCCATTGGCCTTTCTATGATTTCACAAAAACTGAGAAAAATCTAAATTTTATATTTAAACTTCTAGAGTCTTTTTCTATTCAACATTGTTGTTGAAATCCCTTAAAATTTGAATGGATTTTTCAGAGGGAACAAAAAGATAGTCGCAATGTGTGATATCGGAATGAATTCCAATGTCAGCAATTTCCTCAATTGCATCAAAATCATCTGTTGGTTTCTTCAGTATTTTGAAAATTAGGTATCTGAGACCTTGGATTATTTTCAATAATTTCTGCTGCCTTCCTAACCTATCTATATTACCTATTTCATAAACAGGTAATATCTCAATGATAATGTAGGGTCTATCCCTATCTAATATCTCTTTAATACCTTCAATAACCATTAGCTCAGCGCCTTCTACATCTATTTTAACCACGGCTATTTTCTCATCAAGTTTTAATAGCTCAGAGGTTAAAACCACAATATTCTGAGTTTTAAGAACTTTTTGGTTGGGTCTAAAATTTTTAACAACACTTGCACTACTATCCGATAAGTCCTTTGCATAATAGTTTAAAGTCATTACTCCATTAGCATTAGAAATTCCAGAGGGAATAATCTTTGTGTTGCTAAAGCAATTAATTTGTATCAACTTTTCAACATAAAAAATACATGCTGGATTGGGTTCAAGGCCAATATATTTTGTATCACTATTAATTGATTTTACTTTAATTAATGTTTGACCAATGTTCACTCCTACATCAAGAAATCCACCATCTGTTTTTTTTAAGAGAGATGCAAATATTTCTTTCATCCATTTTTCAGTTCCCTCGATATTTTCTAAACCAACCCCTCCTAGTATCGGAATTTTGATCTTATTTATGATAAAAATTAGATTTAAATATTTTAGTAGGCCAAACTTCAGAAGAAGTATTAATACAATCCTTTTCATTTAGCAAACTGGTAAGTTTTTAAAAGAATTAACCGGACTTATTCGAACCTAGATAGCCTTCATAATAACTGTTGATATAGTCCTTAAGACACATTCGCCAATCCCGCATAATGTTTGCACCCCTTAATTCCAGTTTTTTGTTTATTAACCTTTCTGAAGTTGGTCGAGTTGCATGGTAAATCTTTTTAAAATAATCAGAAGATACCGGTGAGACAATTACTTTATTTTCGACCCCTAAAATCTTGATGAGTTCCAGTGTTACTTCAAAACGGTCAGTAGCCCCCGAGCAGACCATATTGTATAGTCCCCAATATTCCTTTTGTAACAAAAATTTTATGTTCCTTGCAAAATCATGTGTATAGGTGGGGGTTCCAAGCTTATCATTTACTATAAATAACTCTTTTTTTCCTTCCCTTAATTGCTCCATGACTTTGTGAATAAACTTTTTATCCTTTTTTGGGCCGGCACCCATCATCCATCCAGCTCTACAAACCAAGTACCGTTTACAGGTTTGAGTAACAACAATTTCCCCTGCATGCTTGCTCCGTGCATAGTGACCTAATGGATTCGGTACATCCCAGTCATCGTAAAGATCCTTGCTGCCATCGAAAATTCCAGCGGTACTAATGTATAGCAATGGTATATCGAGATCATTAGCAATATGAACTGCATTCTCTACCGCCAAGGTATTGGTCAAATAAGCATCGTTGGGATTTTCTTCACAATACTCCAAGTCAGTATGGGCTCCGATATGAAATAAATAGTCTGGTTTAAATTGAATGACCTCATCACGGTACTTAGTTGGATCACGAAAATCTAAAAATGTTAACCAATCTTCGTTTACATCTTTGTCGGAGCACTTCAATTCAAAATCATCTTTGAAAACCTGATAAAATGCCTCTCCTAACATACCTCCGACTCCTGCCATGTAGATTCTTTTCTTCATTTTTTTAACACATCATTAAACGTCTGTAAATATTTTGGAAAATTAGCCTTTATTGAGAAGTTTTCTTCTACTTTTTTACGCCCAGCCAAACCGATTTTTTTTCGTAACTCAAGATCATCAATCAAAGCAATTATTCTGGTTACCCATTCGTTTTGATCTCTTACTAAAAAGCCAGAGAAAGAATCATCGATTACCCTGAAGTTAGTACCGTATGCGGTTGCAACGACAGGAATCCCTACAGACATATATGTCAGGGCTTTCAAACTACTTTTGCCTAAGGACCATTCATTGGTAGGGATTGGGTAAACACCAATTTCTATTCTTTGTAGATCCTCAACTTCCGTTTCTTCCCTCCAGGGAAGGAATTCAGTTGGCACTCCAGCCATAGTAAAGGGGTTATTTGCTATAATGAGAAGTTTAATTGGTCTTTGTTTTGAAATTTCAACCAAAGCAGGTTGAATCAATTCAAGAAAAGGTAATGTACTATGAGTGCCGGTCCACCCAATAGTAGTCACTGCGTTTTTTCTATAGTTTTTAACAACAGTAAATCGCTGAGTGTCCAAGGTAGAGGAAATGTCAATTACTTTATTAAATCTATTTAACGAGAGTGCCTTCTCTTCCAATTTGGGAGTACAAACAATTACAATGCTTGCCCACCGCATTAAAACCAATGATTTTTTTTTCCCTTTAAAGAATGGAATAATTCCAAATTCCTTTTGATCAGGAAGAAAAATCATGTCATCCAAATCATAGATAATCCTATTATTGAAAAGCACCATTAGACGTTCAAATAGGGGTGGCCCTAAAGGTGTTACCCATAGATTTATAAAAACAATATCAAAGAAAGGAGACCTTATTAAGTCGAAGACCCTTACTAAGTAACCATAAATGACCCATGCTATTTTTTCAACTATTCTCCCGGGTTGGTAGATAATTTTCCAAAGCCGGTTCGATTGAAATGAAGATATGGTAAATGAAAAGCCTTCACGCGCTAACAAAGGTAGATATTGCTCGTATTTAAAACGTTGTGTTGCAGCGGTCCCTTTAGGACTTGGGCAGATAACAAGAACTTTTTTTTGCTTTTTCGTGGAACTAGTTTTCATTCAAATGAGCTCAGGCTTGATTTTATTCTTCTTGCATTGAATGCAATAGTTAGGTCATTAAACTCAAAGTGCTCAAAATCATTTTCTTTCAAATAGCTATAAATTAGTTCCCTAATCTTAAACTCATCATGGATTTCAATAGCTATGAATTTAGCCTTTTCAAAAATTAATCGTGCTTTAGCAGAGGTATTAAGTAAAAAACGCTCCCCACCCTCAATATCAATTTTAAGTAAATCTACCTCACTCCATTTATTAGTTAGTAATATATCACTGAGAGTATGTCCATGAAGACTGGTTTTAATTGATGACTCCTTCACGGTAAAGGCTGCTTCCCGATTATCGCGGAAGTTGCGTTCAAGGATTAAGTCAGTTTTGCTGTGCCATAACCCACCCTGAATGAGTTCTTCCAAGTAAAAATCATTAATTTCAAGATTCTTTGAAATTTGACTGCAATTAGCATTCTCTGGTTCGATCCCTATAATTCTGGAATTCTGAAAAAACATTTTAAAATAAAGGATTGAAAACCCAACGTTGGCTCCAACATCAACTATTTTTAATGGATAATCATTTGGATAATACTCTTTGATTTTATTCATAAGAGGAAGATAGCAACCTTGAATAAATATCTGATGTAATACACTTAAGTCACTGTAGGGAAATTTTCTAAAAACAAGATGAACTAATCTATTATTAAGTCTAATATTCACCTGACACTCAGAATTGGAAATTCTATTAATTTTATTTTCAGCTCCAATTAAGTTGTAGGCCTTTCGATATAAATTATGGTCACGCCAATTGAAAAGAAGACTTATAGGCCATAATTTCTTTAACCAGCTCTTTCTTATTCCCAAAAAATGAAGACTTAGCATTTAACTATAAATAGTTTGGTATACATTCTTAGCAATTTGATATGATCGATGCTCTACTGCAATTTGTCTGATCTTTGCTCTTAGCGCATCACGATCTCCATTCAACAATTCGTTTATTTTGTTTATCGCGATTTTATATTCTGATTTATTAAGGTTTTGCAATACATATCCAATATCAGCATTTGAAATGATTTCAGAATCAACGGAGATGTCTTTGGTGATGATAACCGGTAAGCCGATTGCCCAGTACTCACCGTTCTTTATTGGAGTGCAATATTTTTTAGAAGGAGTTGGTCGGTAGGGAGAAATAGCAAAATCGGCCATGGATAGATAAACAGGCATCTCATCGTGTGGAACATTTTTTAAAGTAAAATCTAAAGTATTCAAATTGAATTTGTAACAGAAGTGGTCCAGTTCTACACCTGAAAGATCAGAAAGTAAGATGATGTGAAGTTTGCTGCCCCATAACTCAAAAGCACAGCATAAGAACTCAAAAATCTCTTCATTAAGGTAAAATCCACCAAATTTACCAGCATAGATACCAATAAGTTTATTTTCAATTCTAAGGCTAATGATTTTTTCTTGTGCTTTAACTTCTTTGTAAACAAAATTTTCAAGATTAACACACGCAGGTTTAATAAAGAAGTTTTCTATCTCAATAGAAAATCTTTTTTCAATAAAATCAATAACAGCAGGTGTAGTGGCGATAAGGTATTTGGCATGGCATGCTTGTTGCTTTTCAAGTTTGGAAAGAAGCTTATAAGTCAGACTAGTTGAACTCCATACTCCATTATCTTTCATATATTCTGAGTGAGGTTCATAGCTGTCAACAATAAGACAGCAGCCTGTAACTTTTGAGAGGATATACCCCAAGGCACCTGCCGGGGTGCAAAAGGTATGAATGATCCTAATTCTGTAAAATAATATTAGACAAATATATTTAAGTAAGTAGTATCCGGAAAGCAGGAATTTAGCTACTCCAATTCTAAAGTATTTTTCCGGATAGAGTCTAATTTTGCAGCCTTTTAATTCTTGACTCTTAAGAGTTGGACTCGTTTCAATAAGTTTTTTTTCTTGGGTAACAAGAAAAAAAGTTATATCTGGATTAATTTCATTAATAATTTTTAAGTAGGGAAGTGTGTATGATTGTATTAATCCTTCTTTAAATCCCCATTGTGTTAGCACCAATACATTCTCAGCAGTATTCATAAGAGTAATTTATAAAGCGATTTTAGAGCGTTATATAATTTACCCTTTTTGAGATAAGAAAGAACCATGATCCTTACAACTCTAGACTTAAGGTACAATTTGTCTTGAGGTGCTACAATTGTATTTTGTTTTACATAGTCATAATACGTCCAATAGCCACTTTCTAATCCTTCTAGATTTTTCATAGTTGAATTTTCGTGTAATCGATAATGATAAACATCTTCAAGGATGTAATCATATTGGTGGGGCTGCTGGCAAGAAATAGAATAAAAGAACAACAAATCTTCAAGATGAGTCATTCCTTCTTTAAATTGATAATTAACCCCTGGCTTTATTCGGAGAAAAAGAGAAGGATTACAGAAGGCACGCCCATCAATTCTAGTGAAAGAGCGAATTGGATTGCCTCGGAATGATGGTTCCCATCTTTTTTTAAACCCACCTTTTTCAAAGAAATATACACACCCTGCTAGCATATCAACATTCGGATTGAGTTCAGCATAATGCACTCTCATCTCAAGGCTTTTTGGCGGAAGTAAATCATCAGCATCCAGATAAGTAAGATAAATTCCTTTTACTTGTTTTAAACTCGCATTTCGTGCAACTGATACACCCGAGTTTGGCTGATTTATGATCTTAATTCTTTGATCAGAAAACTTAGTTAAAATATCTTTGGTATTGTCGGTACTTCCATCATTTGTCAAAAGCAGTTCCCAATTCTGATAAGTTTGATTTATAACAGATTGGACTGCATCAAATATGAATTTTTCTGCATTATAAGCAGGCATGATTACTGAGACTAATGGCTGATTCATTTAGTTCAACAATTAAAACAAATGTCTTTTAACCTGAATTGCGTTTTCAAAACCAATCAAGGATTGTAAAAACCTAAACTTCATTCCTCCAAATTTCCCAAATTTGCCGAGCTCAAATTGGTGTAAAACTTTTGTTGAATAGGAGAGAATTTTCGGATACGTATATGTCAAAATCGTTAATGCCATTTTGCAGGCATATTTTGATTGATCTGTATTGTCTTTTTCTAGTAGATACCTAATTGCTAGACTACGTGACTCCAAAGCAGATAAGCTCTTTTGAAAACTTGGGTTATAGGTTTTTGCGGATTTAACTCCTTTCCGGTAGTGGCATATTGCATTTGGAGCGAAAACAATTTTATCTGCAACTAAAACCATCCGGGTGAAGTATTCAAAATCAATGTTGAGTTGTAAGTTTTCATTATAGAATTTTCCGGCCATTTCAAGGATTTCTCGGGGTATTAAATATCCAAGATTAGGCATCATAGTTTCATTTGTCCACAGCCTATAAAGCCACCGAGAGGGGGTATCCGAAAAAAAAATGGGCTCATCATTAAAAAGAGATTGTGCTGGGCTCTCACTAAATAATCCCCACCGGGAGATAGCAATTCCTTTGTTCCCACCTTCTTCCAAAACCTTAACCTGCACTGATATTTTTTCTTTATCTAAGATATCGTCAGCATCCAGAAACTGAAGATAATCGCCATCAGCGTATTGCAATCCGGTATTTGTTGCAGCGCATTGGCCCCCATTAGTTCTTTTTAAAATCCTGATTCTTGAATCGGAAAAAGATTGAACAATGGATAAGCTTTCATCTGTAGAACCATCATCCACAGCAATTAACTCCCAATTCGTGTAGGTTTGATTTAGTAAAGAAACGATAGTGTCTTTAATATATGGTGCGGCATTAAATATGGGCATCACCACCGAGACTTTCATATTTTGATTCTTTTGAATTGTTTCATTGTTTTATTGTACTCTTCTCTAAAAAATACTACAACTAAAACAACAAAAAGTAGTAAAAGCGATAAGGATTTTATGATGAGGTCAATGAACAATGTTGATGAAAAATTCAAATTGACGAACAGGATAGATAAAGTCAGGAACCCGATAAACAAAAAACTGTCTTTTTTATAGTTAAATGGAATTGAGAAATAATTTTTTGAAAGGAAATAACCTGAAACAATAATCATAAGATGACCAATTAATGAAGCTATTACTGCCCCGTATTCATAAAATTTTGGTGTTAATAAAAAATTGCCAAGTAATACAATAATAAACCCTATCAACAATGTTATCGTATTGAGGAATGATTTTTTAGCGAAAATCATTCCAATGCTGCTAAAGTTAATAAGGCTTAAAGGTATTGCAGAGAAGATTAAAAAAGGTAGCACAAACATGGCATTATGATACTTAGCACCCCCTAACAGATAGATAATTAATGGAGAAAAAGTTACAATCAAGCAGGCAAAAGCACTAATGAACAGGATATAGAGACTCTGCATTCTGGCGAAGAAGAAGGGGGCTTTAGGTTCATTCCAGATACGAAAAGCTAGGGGCCCAAAAGAAAGGTCAAATGCTGTGGTAACGAGGGCCACGAAGGTTGAAATCCGGGCAGAGAAATTATATACCCCATAGGTGTCTGGATCCAGATAATGTGTTAAAAAAAAACGATCAAGGTAAGACCTAGATAGTCCAAGAATAAAAACCAACATCCACGGAAATCCATATTTTAGCATGGAAATAAAAACACTTTTTTCGAAAACAAAACGCAGGTAGCCAGCGCAAAGAATAGTGGATAACACAGCTACCGTAAATTGGCTGAAGAAGATGCATTGAAAGACAAAAGTGAAGGTCACGTTTTGCGTATAGACTAGTGGAATGAGTAATAATAAGACACTTCCTATAACATTGGAAAGGAAATATATTTTTTCTCTCTGCCATTTAAACCAGCTTAAAAGGAAATTATTGATTGCCAATGAAGGAATAGTAAATAATACGTAGGGTAGTGCATCACCATGATTCGGTGGCACGTTAATTATTTTTAAGAGAAATATTGGAAAAAGTGATACACCATAAGCATAGGTGACACTGACAACAAAAATACTGATTATTCCCATACTGAAAATAAGCTGATGTTTACTTTTGTCTTTAGAATCAAAAAGAAATCGAGTAACGGAATTATCCATACCCAAAACAAAAGCTCCTCCGGCTATGGTATAAAAAATTACGTAGTTAGAATAAAATCCATATTCATCAAGAGGCATAGCTTTTGCTATAATGGGCAGAACAATCAGTTGCAAAAATCTGGAAACGCCAAAACCAATCCCATAAAAAAGGGAATCTTTTAATAAACTGGATAACCATTTAAGCATGAATTAGTCTGTAAATAAGTCTTTTCTAAGGTTATCTGTGTAAATTTTTTGCCCTTGATGCATTGAATGATAGGTTTCAATCCATTCCCTTGATTTTTTCCCCAAGCTATAAGCTTCTTCTTTGTTGAAATAAATTCTAGCAATTAAATCTGCAATAATAGCAGGATCATTGGAGGATAATATTGGATGCCATGGGTACATTTTTTTCATTGCATCTTCATCCACAAAGCATAAGGTAGGTTTTTCGCACGCCATCCCTTCAAGCACAACCGACCCAAACCAGCCAGTGCCGAATTCATCGGCAACCATATCAGCATGAGAATAGAAATTCAATAGTTGTTGTCTTGGAAAACCGTCTGGTGAAGGGGGTTGCAGCCAGACAATATTTGATCTAATTCCCAATTCAGTAATTATTTCTTTAGCCAATGATCGGTCACCTGAATAGATCCGATCTGGTAGGGCGATACACGCATCACTTACCTGATACTTTTTCAAAAAAAGAGCAAATCCTTTTAACAAATTATCATTTCCTTTCCAGTGGCCGGTATCAATGAGTTTTTTGGTTTTCTTAATGACTAGTCGAGAGGGATGAAAAATTACAAATTTAAAGGGTTCTAATAAGACCAGATTATTTTCCGCCATACCTGCTAAAGGATTTTCAATCTTCCTTATAACAGAAGTATCAATAAGAACTGGGTAATAAGATGGACTGATTCTAGTTTTACTAATTTTTAGTTTTTCTAATGCATTTGTTAGCGGAAAAAAAGGTTGGGTAAAAATCTTTGAAACGGAGCGGATACCTCGCTTCTGTAAGAATGCAATATATTCCCAAACCAAACGATCTTTTATTGATTTATAACCTACCACGTGGTTCCTGGGGAAAGGTGTAACAGTTAGATCACTACCCGTTGGAAAGAAGATTGTCTTTCCTTTAAGATAGGGCGCTAAGAAAGGACCAAATTCAGAAAGAAAAACAATATCATATTGGTTGAGTTCTTTGATGAATGATTTATCTCGCCTTTTCAAAAAGGGCAATGTATCCCAACGACTGTCTTCATGTATCCAATCAGGATAATTATTCTTTAGATCAGGCTCATCACTTTCGGGTCTATTTTGAAAATCAACCCCAGGATGAAGATACAAATGAGCATCTGCCAGGTTATCTTGACGAAGGCATTTGGCCAATGTGAAAAAAATGTTGCAAATATTACCATAGAGGGCAACTTTCATGCAAGCTGGGCTTCAAGTTTTTTTCTGTCGGGGAAATTAACCAAGACACCTAAATCTTTCCCTTGAAATACAACCATACTTCCTAGTGCAACGGCTGAAGCTTTGCCATCTTTTACTACTTTGCAGATGTCCTCTAGACTTCCAGCCCCACCATTAGCGATAACTGGAATAGTTAAAGATTGTGCTACTAGTTTTGTAAGTTCCAGATCAAATCCCTTCCAAGTACCCTCAAGATCAATTGATGTAAGTAAGATCTCACCCGCACCTAGTTGTTCGACTTCTTGCGCCCAATCCAAAGGATTTTTTCTCTCATTTATACAACCTGAATGACTAAAAACTTCGTATTGCCCCCAAAAATTTTTCTTTACATCAATAGCCACCACCACTGCTTGTGTTCCATAGATGGTGGCGATTTCTGTAATTAGCCGGGGTAAGTTAAATGGAGCGCTATTCAGGATAATTTTCTCAAAACCCAGTTCAAAAATCTTTTTGGCCTGATGCAAATTAGTAATGCCACCTCCATATCCAAGAGGCATAAAACATTCACTTGATATTTCACGCAGCACTTTATAGTTAGGCTCGCGTTTTTGTTTAGTAGCAGCAATGTCCACAAAAACTAACTCATCAACTTCCAACTCATTAAAAATGCGAACGGTATTAATAGGATCACCGATGTAGCTATGTTTTTTGTACTGCACAGTTTTAACAAGACTTTCATCGAGTAGCTGAAGGCAAGGAATAATTCTCGTTTGGAGCATTTAATTGATTAGAGGCTGGCAAAATTCTGAAAAAGCCTCATACCAAACCGATGACTCTTTTCGGGATGGAACTGCACACCATAGATATTCTCTTGTTGGATTCCAGAATCAAAAGTGAGGCCATATTGAGTCTGAAGTATGGATTGATCTTCATTATCTACTTTCACGTAGTAGGCGTGGAGAAAATAGTAGCGATGCTCTTCCTCAAAATCTTTCGTTAAAAGACTTTCGTTTTTTCTATTTGCAACGTTCCAACCCATGTGTGGTACTTTTAATTCATTTTTAGGGAATTGATGAACGTGAGCAGAAATCCATCCTAATCCTGGTAATATACCTTCCTCACTACCCTGTGCCATTAACTGCATACCAAGACAAATACCTAGAACAGGAATTTTCTCGACTAACACCTTCTGATCCAATATTAATCGAAGATCCGTATTGGTCAGTTTTTCCATTGCAGCATCAAATGCCCCTACTCCAGGTAATAATAGTTTAGTAGCCTTTTCTATGGTCAACAGATCACTCGTGATTTCTGATGGGACTCCGATTTTTTTCATCATGTTGTGAACAGAGCACAAGTTGCCTAAACCGTAGTCTATGATTGTTATCATTTATCTTTTAAGGGAAAACAATATTTTAAATAAAAGCTCATGGGGACGAGGTTAATTTTTGCCATTAAAAAAAAGAATGGACGCCACCTTTCGAACCGCTTTTTATAAGTCTTAAAATCCTTAAATGTTTTTCCTGTGGAGTTTAATATGTTATTGTACTCGGCATCACTTAACACTAATCTCTTTTTAACATACTCAACCAGTTCAGGGTCTTCAATAATAGGACTGTTATAAATACCCAATGCTTCACTTCGTGAACGGACACCCGAGCGTACTTCTGCGGATAAGCTCCAATTTCTATTATCCATGCCAAATTTTTGAGGGTGATAGATTTGATGAACAAAGGAAGAGGATCTGTTTTCTAAGTGGTGGTTGCCATAGTAAGTCCAACCAAAACGGTTAGTGAGGAATTCCATTGCTTCAGCCTTGCTATATTCGATATACCACAAAGGTCGCACAAATTTTTGACGGTAGATGATAATCCACTTTAAAAACTGAGCAAAAGTCATTAACGGAAAGGTTTTCATTTTCATTTTCCCATATTTCCGGTGAATGCTTTGAATGTATTTGCCATCAAAGTAATTTTTACCCATCGGTGAAATGCCTTCTGCTTTAAAGGAGTGCCCCTCTAGGATGTATTTGACACCATTTTTTACTGCTGCTTTCCTGAGCACTTGGGCGAATCCCAGGTCGGTGCAAGCGTCAAATTCGGGCACCCCGGCCAAAAAGAAAGATCGAAAAATATCATCTGACTCCTTGTTATTGATAACATAAGTAAACAAATCCACCTTTAGAGCCATTGTTACTTTTCTCATGTTTTCTGTTGCAATCGAACTGTTCCAGGTATTGTCATAATGAACAGCCAATGGTCGAAGGCCCCATTCAATTGACTTGGCTAACAGAAATGAAGAGTCGGTTCCTCCGCTAACGCCAATGACGCAATCATATTTTTTGTTTTTTCCCGTTCTTTTTATTTCTTGAATAATATCGTTCAATACCTTCTCCCCTTTTTCGGTTCCGGTTCCAAATTCTTTCTCCAAATCTTCAATTTGCCTGCAGTAATTGCAAACACCTTCATTATCGAAATTTATTCCTGGCGTTTTCTCGTCATAGATACATCTTGAGCAAATGGCTATATTCATTATATATTAGTCTTTACAATGTTAAAGCCATAGATGATAGGCAGCGTGAACATGGTTGAATTTATACCCTGCATCAGTATGCATTTTTAAAGAGGCAAGATTGTGGAGTTCAATTCCGGAAGTTACCAATGAGACATCTTTCAAAAGATTGCCGGATGTCTTTGCCAGAAATTTGGTAGAAAGACCCTTTATAGATAGTGTTCTATCGTAAACCAAGAACCGAAGGGCAGCTACCTTCACCTCATTAAATGAAATATTTTTATAGATAAAACAACCAATGGGGACGTCCTTATTGTTATACAGGACTGAAAATTGAGAAGCTGGGTCTTGATAAGAATTAATGATGAGATCTTCATACATTTTATCTATCGTATAAGATTTAAACATTGGATCCATATAGAAACGGCCACCCCTAAAATAGTCCTTAGCCATTTTAACGATAATTGGAAGGTCGCTTTCGTTTTTAGTGTTCCCAACATAAAATTCACTGGGAAGTTGTAGGGTTGATTCTTTGCTGCATATGCAATCTCCCCAAGTAACGATATATTTAAATCCAATTTTTTGTGCTTCTATTGATAAGGGAGTATTCCAACTGTTAATTGAAGTGCTGCAAAATCTTACTTTTTCTGTCTTCAGGAAGTTGATTAGGAAGAAATAGAATTGTTCGAAAATAATTTGTCGTTTTGTAAGACTAAGATTTTCAGCTATAAATAGGGTTGAAACTGAGTAACATTTGAATCCAAAAAATTGAGTGTCATAATTTTTGTTTGTGATTTCAAAGATACCCTCAATCGCACTACCCGAATTGGCAACAAATAGGTTTATCAAATCCTTATTTGCATTTATTAACCGATTTCTATGAAAGGAGTTCAAATCAAATTGAACGGACCAATTTGAAAATATTTCAGCCCCAGCATTTAATAAAAATTGCTTGGGAATTGCATCTGGCTCAATCTCATTAAAACTAATTCTCATATTAAATTGATTGCCGTAACCATTCTGCTGTAAGCAAAACGCCTTCTTCAAGATCGACCTTAGCTTTAAAGCCAAGTAAATTCAACGTTTTATCCACACTCGGTATCCGAATGGCAATGTCTGCCGAAAGGGGGGGGTCAAAAAAAATTTTTGAATCAGATCTTAACACACGGCAAACGGTTTGGGCCAATCCTAAAATAGTAATGACCGCACGTGCATTACCTATATTAAAACTCTCCCCAATGGCTTTGGGATTTTCAATGCACATCGATAGGCAATCAACAAAGTCGGTAACAAAGCACCATGCCCTTATTTGAGCACCATCTCCATCTATTCTAATTTCTTGATTCTTTAGCGCTCTCTTGATGAATATTTGTATAGCTCCTTCTCCTGTTTGACCAGGGCCATATATATTAAAAGGCCTAATTGTAACCACAGGAAGCCCATGTTGTTTGTAATAGGCATGGGAAAGATGTTCACCAGCCAATTTACTGACGGCATAAGTCCATCGGGCCTCTCCTGCAGAACCGGAAACAGTCTGGTCGTCTTCAGCAGATCGAAAGGCCATTGATCCGAATACTTCCGAAGTAGAGAAATCGATAAATCGGCCTCTTACTTTATTTTCATAAGCGGCACGCAATGCATTTGCTGTGCCAATCATATTTACTTCCATGGTCTTCACAGGATTTTTAATGACCGTATCAATTCCTGCTATCCCAGCCGCATGAACTACAATATCGGCATCTTTCATTGATTCTCTTAGCAGAGAAAAATCAAGCACATCACCTTTAATAATATTAATATTAGAATGATTTGATAAGCCACTATCCGTCAGTGTATCGCGGTGAAAATTATCATAAACAGTTACTTTATTTTGATCGATGTACTTTTGAATTAGAGTATTCGCAATAAATCCGGCTCCACCTGTGATAAATATATTTTTATTAACAATCATAATTCGTTAATTGAATTGGCAATGTAAATAATTTGATCTTCTGTAAGTTTTTCAAATAGCGGAATGGCAAGCCCCTTTTTGTAAGCTCGATTCGCATTGGGAAATTGCACTTTACAATCATAATTATATTTTCGTTGATAAAATTCCTGTGCAGGAATACATTGCGCACCATAGTTGGTTCCTATGTTCTTTTGTTTAAGTTGATTCATCACAATGACTTGATCATACTCATCAGGAAGCAATAAATGAAAAGTTTGCCACGTATGTTTTCTGTCTGCCGGAACTGAAGGTAAAGTAATGCGTGGATTCTTGATTTCATTCAAATAAATTTCAGCCAATCTTTGTTTGCGATTCAAGATTGAATCTAATCGCTTCATTTGGCTAAGGGCTAAGGCAGCTTGAAAATCGGTTAATCGATAATTATACCCCGCTTCAATAAATTCCATTATCCCCTCTCTTAACTCAATTCCATGATTTCTTAATTGTTTTATTTTATGAAAGAGAAATTCTTTATCGGTAATCAAAACGCCCCCCTCTCCCGATGTAATTGACTTGCGAGGATGCAGGGAGAAGGAGCCAATATCACCAAAAGATCCAACGGGTTTCCCATGAAGCTTGGCACCCAGAGCACAAGCAGCATCTTCGATAACAAAAAGTTGGTATTTCGATGCAATTGAACAAATGGTATCTATGTTACACGCTAATCCAAATTCATGAACAGGTATTATTGCCTTTGTTTTTGGAGTAATGATTTTTTCACATTGTTCATCATCAATATTGAATGTATTTATATCGATATCAACAAAAACAGGTTTTGCTCCCACTAACTCAACGGCATTGGCAGTAGCGATATAGGAAAAGGCTGGGACAATCACTTCGTCACCTGATCCAATGCCCATTGCTTTTAATGCAAGGTGTAAAGTTGCAGTTCCGTTAGATGCCGCTATTCCATATGTCGTTCCATGTCTACCAGAAAACTCTTCTTCCAGTAATTGGACATTCTTTCCTTGGACTAGATGACCTGATCGAAGTACATTTACCACTGCATCTATATCTGTTTCATTTATATCAGGCCTTGCTAAGGGGATAAAATTCATGAGTTTCATATTGAGAACTACAAAGATAATCGGTTGAAAGCCCCATTATGAATTAATTATTTAATAATAATTTTGTTCTTTTTAGCATGGTCCCCGAAAATAAAGTAATCGTGACATTGAGTTTAATTGGTGCAATTCTTTTCTTTACCTTTAGCTTCTTTCCGATTTTCTTCAGTACCCAGATTTTTATCAAATTGTGTTTTGTGTCAAAAATGGTTACATGCACAAACTAAATGGTATTGAGATGGGGGTAAATTGCCTTTCATGATTTTTAGAATAGTTTGCATAAATCTTTTCATTTATTGCAACAGTCTGGCTCAATGTCCAACGCTCGACTTTTCGCTTGATGCTGCTTCATGCAAAGGGGATTTACTTACAGCAGTCGCTTCCATAAATGGTGCGAGCAATTATTTATGGGATTTTTGTGATGGAAGTATTGCCAAAACACCTTCCACCAAATTAGAATATGTTGAAAGTGGAATTTCGAGTCCTTATGACCTACAGTTCTTTGTGCAGGGCGGCTTGTATTACGGATTTATTGTCGACTATGGATCAGGTAAATTATTTAGGCTAGATTTTGGTCAGAACTTAACCACCATCCCAGACAAAGTTGATTTAGGAAATTTTGCAGTGTTTCCTAATCCACTTGGAATTGGATTTTGGTCAGAGTCCAATATAATTTTCGCATTAGTAATCACTCAGTCAGGTTCTCTATACCGTATCAATTTTGGAAATTCGATTCTTAACGCACCAATCATTACTCAAATAAATGGAGTAAATGGAATGACTGATCATAGACAAATGAAAATTATTAATGAAAATGGATCAGTGCTAGCATTAGTCGCAGGAGGTGGCACTGGTAAATTGTCAATATTGAATTTTGGATCCAGCATCTCAAATCAACCAACTTTAAATTCATTTACTATTTCAGCACCCAACTCAGGCTTTTTAGTTGGAATAGATGTGATTATCAAGTGTGGCCACCGATCAGCGCTAGTGTCTGGATTTGGTAATGGTTTATTCGAATTGGATTTTGGATCAAGCTTTTTAAACACTCCTTCGATAGCACAGCCTGCTGACCTTACGAGTGGCAATTTCCTTGGCATGTCCATTGTTGAAAATAAGAATCAGTTTTTTGCATTGATATCCGACCAAAATTCCGGAATTCTAAGAGTTGATTTTGGCACCTCTGTTAACAACCTTAATCCTGCAATAACCTCATTAGGTACCTTTGGTGGAATTAACCTAGCGATCGGTCACACTATTGTTAAACAAAATTCAATTTATTTTGATATAAGTATTAGTGCAGACGGTACCGTTAGGGTATTAGAATTTCCAAAGGATTGTGACATCACCGATGACTTCAATGGAATCGGGCAACCATCTTTTAGCTACGATAACGCGGGCAATTTTTTTGTCAGCCTATTGGCTAATAATAGCAATGGAGAAACCGAATCACTTACAAAATCAATTTTAGTAAATGAATTGTTACCCCTTGAAATAAATCAAAATGGAGCTTGCATTGAGTCTCCTCTTATATTCAACGGGAGTCAGCAGGACGGAGTGCCTTTAAGTGGAATCAGTTGGGATTTTGGAGATGGTCAAATTGGAACTGGGCAAGACGCAAGTCATGATTACAACAATAGTGGTGAGTACTTAGTATTACTTAGAGCAACTGCCAGTAATGGTTGCGTTAGTAATATTACCAAACCCATAAAAATTTATGAATCCCCTGTCGCTTCATTTTTAGTGCCATCGGGACTTACCTGTTCAAATTCCATGATCGACTTTGCGAACACAACTATTGATAATTTCAATGGTGAATTGAGCTACCATTGGGAGGTTGACAATCTATTTACGAGCTCAGAGCGGAATTTGAATCATTCTTTTGCATCAACTGGGAATCACAATATTGATCTATTAACAAGTATTCCAGGATGCACTTCCCAATCAAGTCAAGTGATTAATATTCAGGAACAGGGTCCATTAGTTGATTTTTCCGCAAGTACAGGATGTCAAGGATCACCATTGCAATTTGCAAACAACACTTCTGGGAGTGGCTTGATTTACGAATGGGACTTTGGTAACGGAAACACTTCTACATTTGATAATCCATCGAATACTTATTTATCATTCGGAAATTTTATTGCAACTCTTCATGCTGATAATGGTGTTTGCAATAACTCCGCCACCAAACCCATTACTATCTACTCCAAACCGCAACCCAACTTCTCGTTGGACTTACCTCCTTTCTCCTGTCAGGGAACACCTTCACAGTTTAATGACCTTACTCCCAATCCAACGGATAGCAACCTATCTTCATGGTCATGGAATTTTGGTGATGCTGCTAATGGCACATCAGGACAAAGAAATCCTTTGTATACCTATTCAGCCGCAGGGCCTTATGATGTTTCTCTTGATGTCACTACCAACTTTGGTTGCAGTGCTTCTGTTCAAAAAACAGCCACGATAACGACCGCACCTCTCGTTAATTTTAGCAACACCCCTGCGTGTGTAAATCAACCTACCCAATTCACCGATGCTTCGGCAGCCGGTGTAAAATCATGGCTTTGGAAAATCGATAACAGCACTTACATGATGAGTAATCCGGTTCATACTTTTACTACTTCTGGTTCGCATAATGTGGAGCTTACGATTACAGGAGCCAATGATTGTATTGCTCAGATGATAAAAACAGTGATGGTGCCCGTTGCAGTTAGTCCTGATTTCTCAGTTGAGAATGCGTGCTCGGAAAAGCCTTCAACATTTCTTGATGTTACTGTTGGAGGAACTGATCCTGTGGTCACCAGAAATTGGGATTTCGCTGGATTGGGTTCAGCTACGGGTGCATCACCTCAATATGCTTTCGCAGCAGGAGGGAGTTATTCTGTAAAACTAAATACCACTCATCAATCGGGATGCGTCTATATTGGAACAAAGACAACTATCATTGGGACTTCTCCCAAGTCCTTGTTTACTTCTTCAGCGGAAGGAGGGCCGCCACCGTTGACAATAAAGTTTTCAAATTCTTCAACCGGAGCAAGTTCTTATCTGTGGAAATTTAATGACAAGACAAACACAACTAGCTTACTGACCGAACCATCGTTTACATTTAATGAACTGGGGGAGTACCAGGTTGAGCTAACCTCTTTTGGTCAGCAAGGCTGCACGGATACATTCATTAAGCCCATCTACATTGTGGAACCGAAGACGGATTTATCATTGACGAGTCTGGAGCTCCTATCCGATCCCAATTCAGGTTCTCTTCGTCCTCTGGTGACGATTAAAAATAATGGAAACATCGCTGTGCCCAATGTTAGCATTCTGATTGACCTCTCGGGTGGCGGATCGATTAAAGAGAAGATGCAAATAAATCTACAGCCTAATCAAAGCTTTACGCAAGCCCTTGTCTCCGAGCTTTTGCCAAAAGGCTTGAACTATGTTTGTGCTCAGGTGAATTTAGAAAATGATGAAAACGTATTTGACAACAAGAGATGTTCAACCCTTGCTGAGGATATCATTCTTTTTGCTCCTTATCCGAATCCAAGCCAAGGACAGTTGTACATTGATTGGATTGCCACATCGGGGGATGTTGCTAACATCGTTATATTCAATTCGACTGGAGCTAATGCCTACGATAAGGAGGTTGTGGCTACGCAGCCTGGGTTAAGTCAAATTATTCTGGATATCTCCACCTTAGGTCCGGGTATTTATTTCGTTGTTTTTAGCTACGGGAGCTTTACCAAAACCCACCGATTCATGGTGAATTAATGAAGGGGATAACTTTCCTCAGGAATCTTCCATTAATTTTGAATTCACGCCAAATTTTATTTTACTTTTAAGTGAATAACGACTGATTAATTTTAATGCTAATGAAAGTGAAGCTAGATCCAACCGATAAGAAGATTTTGGAAATTCTTCAGGCCAATTCAAATATCACAAATGCCCAGTTGGCCATTGAAATAGGACTGTCACCGGCTCCCACCCTGGAAAGAGTAAAAAAATTAGAAAACGCAGGGGTCTTAAAGAGCTATCACGCAGTAGTTGACCCGGCTGCGATTGGGATGGGCGTAAGTACGTTTGTCACGGTATCGCTAAAAGGACACAACAAGGACAACATTGAAAGATTTATTAAAGCCATCAAGGAGATTGAGGAAGTGGTAGAATGCCATCATGTAACGGGCCAAGCTGACTTTATCCTTAAGATTGTAGCACCCGACATTCCAGCCTATCAGAAATTGATGTTGGAGAAAGTTTCTAATATTGAAGTGGTAGACAATTTGCAGTCGACTATTATTTTATCAACGTTCAAGGATAGTAAGGTAATACCCATTCCCGCATGAGCGCAGCCACAACACAAAAGAACCAGGTGCTCAATGCCAATCAGGTCAATCAAAAGATCAAGCGCATTGCCTATGAGATTTATGAAAATAATTTCAAGGAGAAAATAATTGTGATGGCAGGTATTGATGGGCAAGGATATACGTTTGCTCAGGTACTGTCGAAAGAACTAGAATCAATTTCTCAAATAAAGGCACTCACGGTAAAAGTAAGTTTGGATAAACTGGCCCCTCAACAAAGCGAGGTGGTCTTGGATGTGGAGGCAAAAGAGCTGAGGAAGAAATGCATCATCTTAATTGACGATGTGCTCAATACGGGTCGCACGCTGGCATATGGCCTCAAACCATTTTTAGATATTGAAGTAAAAAAAATTGAAGTGGCGGTTTTGGTAAATCGGAGTCATACGGTTTTTCCTATTCTACCAACCTACACGGGTTATGAGTTATCGACTACCCTTACCGACCATGTTGAAGTTATTCTGGGAAAGAAGGCTGCCGTTTATTTGAAATAGATTTCTATCCAATTTGAATCTTGAACTTTAAATCTTGAATTACTAATGTCTGTCCATAAAAAACAGGAGTTAAAAAAAATCACGACTCACCAGCTTCAGGAGATGAAGAACCGGGGTGAAAAAATTGCCATGCTCACGGCCTACGATTATAGCATGGCTAAGATCATTGATGGTGCAGGCATCGATGTAATTCTGGTGGGCGATTCAGCATCTAATGTTATGGCGGGTAATGAAACTACACTTCCCATTACGCTTGACCAGATGATTTATCATGCGACCTCCGTGGTGAAAGCAGTGAAGCGGGCGCTTGTGGTTGTTGATATTCCATTCGGCTATTATCAGGGAAGTTCGGGAGAGGCGCTGCGTTCTTCTATTCGAATCATGAAAGAATCGGGAGCACATGCCGTGAAGTTGGAGGGCGGGAGTGAAGTCAAAGATTCGGTATTGAGAATTTTGAGCGCTGGGGTTCCCGTGATGGGTCATTTGGGATTGACACCTCAATCAATTTATAAATTCGGGACCTATAGTGTCCGTGCCAAAGAGGTAGACGAGGCAAATAAACTTGTTGAAGACGCCATTTTACTTCAAGAGTGTGGTTGCTTTGGAATCGTACTCGAAAAAATTCCTGCCGAGCTTGCCAAAAAAGTTGCTTCGATGGTGAGTATCCCTGTGATCGGTATTGGTGCAGGGCCCGATGTAGACGGACAGGTGCTGGTGATGCAAGACATGCTGGGGATCACACAGGAGTTTAAGCCAAGATTTTTGAGGAGGTATGCTGATTTGAATTCCATCATGACCAAGGCGATTGGAAAATATGTGGTGGATGTAAAGGCCAAAGAATTTCCAAATCAGGAAGAGAAATATTGAGGGTGATATAGCCCTTCCTTTACATTCTTTTATTTTTTCTTCTTTCGTTTGAACGTTATGAAGCGGTCATTTCCATCAAAAAACTTCAGTTGATGAGTGGCGAAAAAGTCAAACTAAAATCAATCAATTGCCACATGTACATCCAGCGTTCCAAGGGTGTCCTTTGTAGGTCATGAAGTAATTGTTCATCCTTTTTATCGGTAAACGGAATGATTTGGATTTGCTTTTTCATGCTAACATCAAAGTTAGGAGAAGTCACTTACAAACAATAACAGGTTCATCCTCGGTCTCACCAAACCACACCACACCATATTCTTTATAGATTCCTATACCCAACGCTTTCCAGGTTGACTTGCTCCAGATGCCCGAGTTGATCAAAAGTGGATTATGCCCTGGACT
>JANNRV010000051.1:0-12738 GCA_031401775.1 Bacteroidia bacterium
ATTCACAGCGGAGACCCTTCCCTTCATATTTTCTGGTGTAAGGGTATGAATCAATGTGCTTCTCACAATCACACTCACGCTATCAAACATGCCACTCATAATTAGCAATCCCATCGATAGCCAAAAATTAGTCGATAAACCAAAACCAATCATACTCAATCCAAATCCAGCAACGCACCACAATAAAATCTTACCCATATTTTTTCGGATGGGATTATGTGTTATAAAAAATGCCATCAGTACCGCCCCGATAGCTGGAGCCGCGCGCAAGAGTCCCAATCCTTCCGGCCCAACCTTTAGAATTTCACCTGCGAAAATGGGAAGAAGGGCAACCGCACCGCCAAAAAGAACGGCAAATAAATCAAGGCTTATGGCGCTAAGAACAATCTGATTGTTGAATACAAATTTTAACCCGGCCTTAATTTTTTCAACAATGCCCTGCTCTTCACTAATGGGTGGCAAAGGTTTGTTGGGTATGGAAAGATAGAACCCTAAACTCGCAGCCACCAACAGAACATCCGCCAGATAGGCTATCGTCACACCAAGAAACCCATAAAGGAAGCCCGCCAGCATGGGACCACCAATGGATGCTACTTCCCAAAATGTACTGTTGAGTGAAATGGCATTGCCATATAAATTTCTTGGCACTAACTGAGGCATAAACGAAAAAGTGGCGGGTGATAAAAATCCCCGGGCAATTCCACTCACGAAGATGACCATGTAAATAGGTAACACTCCGTAGGCCAATGCAAATCTCCCGGGCTCAAGCGTGAAGAACAAAAGAGCCGCTGAGCAAAAAAATAAAATCAATAAGGTCAGAAGAATTATTTTTTTCCGTTCGATGATATCGGCAATATGACCGGCATATAAAGAAACCGTAATGGCGGGAATGGCTTCGGCCAATCCGATAAGACCGAGAGAAAGCGGATCTTTGGTGAGTTCATATACTTGCCAGCCGACAATCGTCCCCTGAATTTGAATAGCAAGTGTGATGCAAAGCCTTGCGAATATAAAGACACGAAAATCTTTTATCTGTAAAGAAGCGTAGGGGCTATTCATTTAATTCCAAGTAAAAGATTTTCAAAACAGCAATCTGTTGAATTACGATTCAAGGTCATTAATTTAAGCTCCGCTAACATCCTCTCTTCCGGAGAGGAATGAGGTGAGGCCATAAAGAAAAGCTTAAGTTAATGACATTGAATTTTGAAATCTTGAATTAAGAACTGAGTAGTTTCTCAATAGCTTCAATTCCTTTTCTTCTTCGTTGTTCTCTTACCCCATCAATGACCACATAGGGCACTCCTGATTTTTCGACTTCATTTTTAAAAATTTGGAAAAAATGTTCGCGTTTATCTGGATGTTCACGTTGTGGATCTTCCTCCCAAGGTATGTCGATATAGGTAAGCAAATACAAATCGTATTTCCGCTCCTGTATCACTTTAAGTATTTCAGGTTCGCAATTGCCAAACTTAAATTCGCTCCAGACCTTTACGACTATGGCATTGGTGTCACAGATCAAGACCTTGTTAGCGTCCTGCATCCACTCTTCTTCCATCCTCACCTGGCCATGGGTAATTTTGGTTAAGTCGGATTGTTCATAAGACCGAATGAGTTTATTAAGGTAGGCACGTGCATATTCTGCCACCCACTCTGTTTTAAAATGACCGGCCAAAAATTGAGACAGTTCTGATTTACCGGTACACTCCGGTCCGATGACAACAACTTTCTTTATAGGGGCAGAAACCGACTCGGCAGCAATCATAGGTGTAGTTTGTGCAAAATAAGGAATCGAGGCCGGATTTGATGCCTTATAACAATCTGTTTATCTTTCGAGCAAAGTAATATAGCGTGAAGCGTAGAAAAGCACTACAACGTCTTGGATTGGGCCTTTCGGCAGGGTTAGTGATGCCGCAATTTCTCCTCTCTTGCAAGAAAGATGATCCCGGCCCGGAGGTTCCGTTTGACGGTACGGTAGCAGTAATCGGTGCAGGTGCGGCAGGGCTTTATGCGGCCGACATCCTTCGGGCAAAAGGTATCAAAGTAATTGTATTAGAAGCAAGTAGTCAGGCGGGTGGTCGAATAAAATCCCTGCGCAATCAGACCAATATAACTAGTCAATCCATTGCCGATTTTCCGGTAGAACTGGGAGCTGAAATTATTTCTGGTTCAGATTCGATATGGGGGAACATAATTAAAAACCTGAATGTACCCACGACAGACCTGGGCACCGCACCAAATCAGTTTATCTTAGACAAGTTGGCGAAATCGGAAAGCGATTGGGCAGGTGATGCAGACTTTAATGCCGTTAAGAATTTTGTTTCAGCACTTCCCAATTTTTCCGGTGCCGGAACTTCAATGAAATCGGCTGCCGGAGTGAGTGAACGTGCTCAGGCATTGCTTAATTCCCAAACAGGAAACTATTATGGTTCTTCCAGCGATAAGGTAGGTGCAGATGGCATTGCCGAGGGAATTCGTTTACTGAAACATGATAACAAGCTTCTAACGATGAAGGCTAATCCCATGCAGGATTTATTGCTTTCACGATTTAATCTCGTTGTTCCGGAAGTTCAGTTCAATACTCCGGTGAAGTCCATTAACTATGGAGGTGACCTAATCTCCATTACTGACAAAAGTGGGAATGTCATTGAAGCAAATAAAGTTATTGTCACGGTACCATTATCCATCCTGAAAAGTGGAGGTATTTCTTTTAGCCCCTCATTGCCAGCGGAGATGACTTCGTCCTTTGGAAAATTTGGAATGGATGCATCATTACGCGTAGTTCTTGATTTCAAGAAAAACTTTTGGGGAGAATCAACAGGGTTTATTTGGGGAGGCACAGAAGGGCCGCAATATTTTAATGCGGGGGCAGGAAGGAGTGAGTTTTATCGTACGCTATCCATCACTGTCAACGGGGCAAAAGCAGCAGAACTTTCTGCCTTGGGTGCAGACTTAGTGCCAAAGCTCATTGAAGAGTTAGATTCAGTTTATGCCAATCAGGCAACGCTTTATATCAGGCGCGACCTGGCCACCAATCAAATCTTGTCCATCGTTCAAGACTGGAGTAAAGAAGAATACATTAAAGGGGGGGGGTCATATCCTCTTGTTAACGGCACCAATGCAGATCGCGCAACTATGGGCAAAGCGATCAATGGCAAGGTGTTTTTTGCAGGTGAAGCTACCGATGTGATCGGAGACGCAGGTACGATCAATGGAGCGCTGAATTCAGCAGAGCGTGTTGCAGAAGAAGTGGTCAAATCCATCCTCGGAGTTTAATGACTTGATACGCAGTAGTATTCTTTGCCTGCTCTTATTTTGAGGTAGCAAAGTGATTGATTTATTCTGTAGTTTTTAAGTTCCTAACACCCGCTGCCCAATAAAGTGTTGCTTTGAGTTTTTCATACTCCGCTTTCAGCTTTAGTAATTTACTCTGCGACTGAATGAGCTTTTCCTGTTGTACGTTGATCTTAAAAAGATCACTCTCTCCATTTTCAAGATTAAAAAGTTCTGCATTAAGTAACCGCTCATAATTATGGGCAATATTGTTTTGCTGGTCGAGAATGATATTAGTATTCACAATCTGATTGTAGACTGAGTTTACCTGATTGACAATTTCACGTTCGGCTTGAGTACGCTCATAGCCGGTACTGCGTATCTTAATTTTTGTTTGTTCCAGTTTGGCTCGTTCCTTTCGAATTAAAATCGGCATAGAGAAATCAAGTCCAAACTTGTAGTCGTTCATGAATGTGAAGGATTGAAAATCTCCATTCGGAGTAATAGGTTGGTTAAGGAAGTTATAACTTAAATCAAGTCTTGGCTTTAGGTATTCTACCGCCAGCTTTCTATCGACCTCTAGCTGATCAAGTTTCACACTAAGCTTCACAAGCTCCGGATGGTTTTCTCTGGCGAGTACTGTCAGATCTTGCAAGGTCTGAGTTTCCAACATTTGTCCATCATCACGAATCAACAAAGGAGCAACACTAGGGGAAAGCTGCAGAGGGTTTCCCTGAGCATCCCATAGATAATTTGAAATTTTTATTCCAGCGTTAATAAAATCGAGATAAGACTCCTGCCGTTCTACCAATCGTGATTGCAATGTGATCTTTGCCTGCACGGTATCAATAGCCGAGGCTTCGCCCAAACTAGCGTCCAACTTTACGCGCCTGAAAATTTCAGTGGCAATAACTGTATTTTGTGACAGCAGCCGGTAGTTATAAAAAGAAAAATACCATTGCCAATAATCTTTGGCAGCGTCCAATAAAATTTTGTTGATCAGTTTGATTTGTTCGGCTTCAGCCATTTGTGTAAACAACTTTGCTTGCTTCACGGCTGTTCTTCGATCATCGGTGAATAGGCCTCGCCCAATCGGTAATGATACGCCTGTAAATAGTTGACGGTTATTGTCTGAATCAGGTACTGCGTTTTCCGGATCAATAAATTCCCCACTATTTCTTTCTATTCCTATCTTAGGATCAAGCGGAAACCAGGTGGGCACAGTAAATGAGGCAATCCATTTAGTGTAATAATCCTTATCATTAAATTCTTTGGTGCTCAGCTGGGTTTCAAGTTTGGGATCAAAAGCACCACTCGCCAGCCGGATCTCTTGTTTAGCTACTTCATTTAAAAGTTGAGTTTGCTTTACGATCGGGTGAGTCTGAAGGATGGTAGCATAGAAAGATTCAATGTTAAAACCGGAAATGCTATCCGGTAAAACGAAAATAGAATCAAGTGTACTCCGGGTTTGAGCATGTACACTCATCGCACCAATAAAGAAAAAAAGTGGAAGAAATTTTTTCATATTACGATGATGCGGCTTCAGATTCCTTCTTTTCTTTTTTCATTTCCGGCTTATCCGAAGCAGGCTCAGCATAAAGACTTGCCGGAAATCCATTGAGCTGTCGCCAAAGTTCATACCAAACGGGAACATCATCCAACATCACCCAGCTTTTTGTACCAGACCCCACCCGAATTTGTTTTGGCCATGCGATATCTTTTAGATCGGGTATCACCAGAATTCTAAACTCTCCAGGATGCGTATTCACGACATCAATGACTTCAACTGTACCTCCGAAGGATCCTACCGATATGCTGGGCCATCCTGAAAATTGCAAGGCAGGGAAACCATCAAACTCAACACGAACCCTTCTTCCTTTATTGATCAAAGGCACATCCATTGCCTTAACATACATCTCCACCGCCACATCCGTTGACAGCGGCATAATAGAACAAACGGGATCACCTTCTTTGATTGTTTCACCAATACCTGCTTGTGTTGCCTTTACCACTTGGCCTGCCTGTGGAGCAAGTATAAAATATTGCTGACTGCGGATTTCCATATTCACGTACTCATTGCCAAGCTTGGCAAGATCAGCTTGCGTTTCAAATTGCTCCGAGAGTGTGTTGTTTAGATCCGATTCGGCCTTGTTAATCTTTTCCAGATACTCTGCTTGCACACGATCAATCTCTATCTCTGCATTCATGAAATCGGCTTCGCTTCCCTGATACTTGTATTCTATGTCCTGAAACTTTGTCAACGGAATATTGCCAGCTTCAAAAAGTTTTTTGTTTCGTTCGTATTGATTTTTAGCATTGGAGAAACGAACACGCTCGGCTTCTAATTTGGCACGTGATTGTTCCATTTTAATATTCATTCCTTCTTCCAATGCGCCCACTTGTCTTTTTAGTGCACGGGCTTTTAAGTCTTTCGATTCTAAACTTTTTTCTTTGGATTGAATCACTTCGCGTAAGCGCAACAGCATCTTTGGGTCAAAGTACTTTTCTTTTATCTCACTGATGATGGCTATTGTATCACCTTTGTTTACAAATTGTCCCTCGCGAATTTTCCAATCCTGGATTCGTCCGGCAATAATGGTTTGAATAGTTTGTGGCCTGTTGCTGGGCGAAAGTGCAGTGACTTGCCCCGTGCCATGGATATTTTGCTGCCAGGGAAGGAATAGTATGGCAATAAATAATAGTCCAATCCCCAATAGCCAACGCGCCAGAATTTTGCCGGCCATGGGTGTATTAAGGGATCGCAAAGAATACAGATTGTCTTGCGAAACTTTATTATTAACTGAATTTGTCGATAGGTTTAGCATGATGATTTAATAAGTAAAATCCTGTAGTTCACCTTTCTTTAATAGAACTTCAAAAGTGCCTTCGCTTTTTATTTTGCCTTCCTCCATGAGGATGATATTCTCACACGCACTCATGATGAGTGGATCATTCGAAATCACAATCAACGTCCAGGTGCGGTCTTCCCGGATGAGACAGCTTAGCAGTTTCATTTTATCAGATTTTGTCAGCGCGGTGAAAAAATCATTTAGTACAATGAGCTTCGGTCTCTTGGCCAGGCAGCGCGCCAGAATTAATTTCTGAACCATTGTATGCGATAGCCCCTTACCTCCACTTACAATTGGCGTTTCAAGGCCTAACGGAAGCCGATTGATAACATCACTAAGCCCAACACGGTCGATGGCATCGAGTACATATTCAACAGTAGTATTGGCTTTACCTACGGTAAGATTTTCCAAAAGCGTTCCGTCAAATAAATCTTCCTGCGAAATATTTTTTGCTACCTGATCACGCAGATGTGTTAAGTCCAGATCGCGCAAAGAATATTGATTGATGGTGGCTACTCCTTCAAAGTCAGTATAGAATCCCGTAAGGATATTAGTCAACGTTGTTTTGCCGGCATTGCCCGACCCGGATATGCAAACAATTTGACCTGGACTGATCTGGATGTCCAAATTTTGAAGTGCAAACCTTTTGCTTTCCGGATATCGGTAGCTTAACTCTTTGGTTCGTATGCCAAAGCCCTTGGGGTCTGTCCTTGCAAAATCCATTCCTCCGGTCTTTTCGATGGGAATGTCAGTCACATGAGAAACTTTGTCTACGGCAGTTAACAGATCATAAACAACATCCATGTACATGATAATTTTTTCGACAGCATTTAAGATGAGGATGATGACAATTTCAGCCGCAACAAATTGTCCTAACGTAATTTTGCGATCAATGACCAGAAGCGTACCCATGATCAGCAGACCGCCTGTAATCAACGCTTTAAATAATACAATGAAAGAGAATTGAGTGACTAATGTGCTGAAGTGGGTCTTTCTATATTTTAAATAATTATTCACATTGTAATCTGTCTTGCGGATTGGCAGATCAGTGTTACCAGCGAGTTTGAATGAAGGACGTGCACGCGCTAATTCTTCCAGCCATTGGGCAACTCTATATTTGTATTTTGATTCTTGAATAGAGGAGTTTAGCCCTCGAGGACCGGTGATATAAAAAATAACGACTAAGCTGGCCAACAAAATCAATCCAAAGAAAACAAAGAAAGGGTGATATAAGGAAATCAATAACAAGCCAAACAAAATCTGGATGGCAGAAGAAGAAAGATCAATTAACAATTTTGGCAGTCCTTTTTGAATGGTCATCACATCAAAAAACCGGTTCACCAATTCGGGAGCATAGTTTTTAAGAATGGCCTCCATTCGCAGTCGTGGCAGTCGATAAGCAAATTCAAAAGCAGCTTTTGAAAAAATTCTTCGTTGGAGAAATTCGACCAAACTAATTTGGACGATTTGAAGAGTTCCGGTAAGAAGAACCCCCACAATGACCAAACCTATCATTACATATACGGAGCTAAAGACTACCCCACCTGATACAAGTTCTACCGTAGTTTGTATTCCTAGTGGTAGGATAAGACTTACCAAACCGATGACGATGGCATAAAATAGAATGTAAATAATTTCTTTTCGCTCAGTACCTAGCAAACTGAATAGTCTCTTTACCGGACTGATTGGCCTACCGTCAGTGTTGGAGCTAAGTGGACTTTGGTAATTAAAGATAGCGAAGAAATGAATTTGACCCTTTTCGTCATGCATTAAATCCACCTCGTCAATATTGACAATCGATTGGTGATTTTGCTTTTCATCGATGATGATCTTCTGATACGATTTCTTTTGAGGAATGAGCAAAACAGGTTTTATCTTTCCTTCAGCTTTTACAAAAGATAACACCGGACTGGCTTCACCTTTCATGAAATTCTTAAAGGCATTATCATCAAGGTGATTCTCCATGAACATCACACGGATTTTATTCCCTGCTTCTGTTAAATCTCTTTCAAATTCATTGAGCTGAGATTCGTCATAGCTTCGTTGATTGGTTTCAACATGATGAATGTCTTCAAGATTGAAATCGTGTCGTGTGGCTAAGGAGACTTCGCGGAGAGTCCGATAGATTTGATCGTTGGATAGCATGCTATTTTTTGATGGTGTTGAAGACTAAGGTTTCTAAAAACTCATAAAGCCTGGCATGTTTAAATTTATCTTGTTTGATATTGCTAAGCGAGGGGAGGTGTGACAAGAAAAAATACTGTTGCTTGGAAGCCAGGAGAGCTGTGCTTACCAGTGCATTAGGGAATTCATAACTCGGATTTATTTCCTGAATAATGTTGGCAATTTTTTTGCAAAGTGATTTAAAACTTCCGAAAAGTCCGTCCTTATTATCTGTATCAACCCATTTTGTCAAATAGGTCTTATCTAATTCATCTACAACAATTCGATACAAAGCTTCTTCATTTACAAACTCAAAGGATGGGTCATACTTTTTCTCTTCGGTAATGGTACGCAGGCAGGACTTAAGTCTGTCTTCTGGATTTTGCAGATTGACAATCGCCAGATCGACTTTGTACTCCAACCAACTCCAATACCATGAAATAAGGTAGTGAAGCAGACGATGCTTGTTTTCAAAATAACGATACACCGAAGCTTCCGTTGAGTCGATTTCATTGGCCAATTTTTTAAAGGTGAACTGCTCAAAGCCCAGCGTATCAATCAAAGCTACGCTTTTGCTAATAATGTTTTGGCCAAGCTTGGTATGTTGTGGATCCCTTAAGTAAAGATGTTCGTTCAGCTTAAAAGTTAGTATTGCCATTTGAAATAGTATTAATAATTACAAATATAATAGTAATACTATTTAAATGCAATAACTAGAATCCAAAAAGTAAATTATGGCATAATCCGATGTATTTTGAGGATTTTTAGATTATGAGTAACTCTCGAATGAGGATATAGCAGCCCATCACTAGTGTGAACCAACCAAAACCTTTCCGAAGTCTGGCATTGGAGATTCTTTTAGAAAGGACATTTCCAAAATGAACTCCCGCAATGGCCAGTGCGGTAACCTTTAGCAAGAAAGACCAATCCATCTGCATGGTAAACAAATCTCCAGCAAAGCCTACCAGTGAATTGATAGCGATAATAAACAGGGAGGTACCTGCTGCGGCTTTCATGGGAAGCCTGGTAAGAAAGATAAGAGCGGGTATGATAAGAAACCCACCACCTGCACCGACCAGGCCGGTGAGAAAGCCAATGAGAATACCTTCAATGATAGTAAGTGGAATGCGCATGCCACTGGTGAGGGCCTTGATGTCTTTTCTTCCACGAATCATGGAGAGAGAAGCAATAATCATGAGAAGAGCAAAGATGCCAAGCACAAGCAGACGCTTGCTGAAGACAAAAGATTCAGTTTGGTAAATAACATCAGGGATTGCCGGAACAATCCATCTGCGTGTAATAAAAATGGCAACGATCGAAGGAATACCGAATAAAATACCAGTTTTAATGTTGACTAAATGATCTCGATATTTTGGAACGGCCCCCGCCAGGCTGGTTGTGCCCACAATAAAGAGCGAGTATGCGGAAGCGGTGATTGCATCAAGATGAAAGAGGTAGACGAGAATAGGAATCGAAAGAATGGAGCCTCCACCTCCCAGCAGGCCTAGCACAAAGCCGATGATAACTGAAGCAAAATAGCCGAATACCTCCATAGCCATACGTTAATTGCAAGTCACAGCCTCGGGTTTGTGAGATGGCATTCGCGATAGCCGTAAATTCTTAGTTTGGAGCAACATCAAAGAATAACTTGGGTGCGCTACTTCAATTTTTCAAAGTCAACAATAAAGGCGTCCGGAAATTTTGGCTTTACTTCTGATAATAGCGACTCTGCTTTTGAACGGTTGGAAGTTTGGCCTAAGATCAAACTGTAATACTTCACGCCATTGACAACCTTTACCTGAACAGCAACTTTCTTTTTGTACGAATTTTTCAAGTTATCGGACATGCGCATAAGGTTAACCAACTCCTGGTATGTTCCAATTTGTACACCAAACCCCGTTGCCGTTAATCGTGAAATCTCAAAATCATAGATCTCTTTTTCCTCAACGGTTACATGATCAATCATAACGGGCTGAGTTTTTCCTTTTCCATCACCTGCATCAATCACTTCTACTTTTACTTCCGCCACGCCCTGATTAATAAAGCCCAATTTCTCTGCAGCCGATTTTGATAAGTCAATCACACGATTTTCTACGAAAGGTCCTCGGTCATTAATAATCACATCCACACTTTCATTGTTGGCCGCATTGGTTACTCGTACTTTGGTACCAAACGGTAAACTGCGATGAGCGGCAGTCAACTTGTTGTGCTTGTATTTTTCACCACTGGCGGTTGGGCTTCCCTCAAACTTATCAGCATAAAAAGAGGCTTTTCCTGTTTGCACCTGAGCACAAAGAGTAACGGCAATGAAGAGTTGGAAAATGCCAGTAAGGAAGTATCTTTTCATAATTTAAGAAGTAAACGCCAAAGTTAATCAGAATAGGTAGGATATTAATTTGGAGATGCATTGGTTAGTGGTGATTTTGGCCTAATTTTACCCGGCAAATAATCATTTGTAAATTATTTGCCATGGCCCACGATCCCTCCAAATTTCTTTTTGAAGCCCTCACCTACGATGACGTGCTTCTCGTACCTGCTTACAGTGACGTTTTGCCTCGTGAAACCAACACAACGGGGTATTTAACCAAGAATATTAAGCTGAATATCCCCCTGGTATCTGCCGCAATGGATACGGTGACAGAAACACAATTGGCCATCAGCATGGCACTGGAAGGCGGATTGGGGTTCATTCATAAAAACATGACCATTGCAGAGCAAGCCGAACAGGTGCGCAAAGTGAAGCGATCGCAAAGTGGTATGATCCTCGATCCGATTACACTTCGTATCAATTCCACGGTACGTGATGCAGAAAAAATCATGCGTGAGCACAAGATTGGGGGAATACCAGTAGTTGATGAAATTGGAAAACTAGTGGGCATCATTACAAACCGAGATCTTCGTTTTCAAAAGGACATGAATATGCCCATTGAACGAATCATGACCAAGGAAAATTTAATCACGGCACCCGAAGGCATCACCTTGGCCAAAGCCGAAATACTCCTTCAGAATTATAAAATTGAAAAGCTCCCCATCGTAAGCAAAAAAGGAAAGCTTACCGGATTAGTCACTTACAAAGACATTCTTAAAAAGAAAAACAAACCTAATGCATGTCATGATGAATACGGAAGGTTGAGAGTGGGTGCAGCCGTAGGCGTTACGGCAGATATGGTAGAACGGATTGAGGCGCTACGGGCCTCAGGAGTTGATATCATTAGTATAGACACCGCCCATGGGCATTCAAAAGGAGTGATTGAAGCTGCGAAGCGAGTCAAGAAGAAATATCCTGATTTAGAATTGATTGTTGGGAATATTGCAACGGGAGATGCCGCTAAAGCCTTGGCTAAGGCAGGAGCAGATGCCATCAAAGTGGGAGTCGGTCCTGGCAGCATTTGCACAACACGAATAGTTGCCGGCATAGGGCTTCCGCAACTTTCGGCAGTGTATGAATCAGCGAAAGCGATACGGGGATCTCAAGTGAAAGTAATTGCAGACGGTGGCGTGCGCTTCTCGGGTGATATTACCAAAGCACTGGCAGCGGGGGCAGATAGTGTAATGATCGGATCGTTATTAGCGGGTACAGAAGAGGCGCCTGGCGAAGTCATCATTTACGAAGGAAGAAAATTCAAATCCTATCGCGGCATGGGTTCGATGGAAGCCATGGACGATGGATCTAAAGACCGTTACTTCCAAGATGCAGAAGATGATATAAAGAAGTTGGTACCCGAAGGTATTTCTGGCCGTGTTCCCTTCAAAGGATCTGTGGCAGAAGTTCTTTATCAATTGGTAGGCGGACTAAAAGCGGGTATGGGCTATTGCGGAGCCAAAAACCTTGAAAAACTGAAGTCTGCTAAGTTTGTAAAAATTACTGCTGCCGGAGTTCACGAAAGCCATCCTCATGATGTAACCATTACAAGGGAGGCACCAAATTATAGTAGGAAGTAAGGCTAGGAAGGGTTACAATCTGCTTGTTATTGGTATCTTTGAAGACTATAGTTATGGGTTTATGAAAAAGTTGGTTTTAGTCCCTCAGCGAGTAAGTTCAAATTATTTACAGGCCATAATAGGAACAAAATTACTTTTGCCTCTGATTTTAGGCTTGGGATTATTTCTCTCCTTTGATTCTTCAGCGCAAATTATTGGTGATTATAGGTCACTTGGTGCTGGTACCGATTGGAACACAGCCGCCAACTGGGAACAGTGTGCAGTCAATGGTGTTTGGCCTGGTGTTGCGAGTGCAACCTATCCCGGTCAAATTGTTGCCGTAGCTGGCACTACCGTTACTTTACGAGATACCCACACAAGAATTATAGATGCTGCGGTACCTAATCCACTTGTAAATTTAATGGTTGGGGAGGGTGCAAGTGGTGTGTTGAGCGTTGGAGTCAATGCCGCTGGTAGCGGGTTGAACCTCACATGTACTGGAACTGTGACTGTTAGTACTGGAGGCACTCTAAAT
>JANNRV010000052.1:0-28227 GCA_031401775.1 Bacteroidia bacterium
TCCTTTGGCAATGTAATCGGCAGCAACAATTTCAACCTTCTGTTTATTCTGGGTATAGCAGGACTTATTTATCCACTGGTAGTCCAAAAAAATACAGTAATGTATGAAGTGCCTCTTTCCATGCTGGCGGCAGGTGTTTTATTTCTGTGTGTTAATGACACCTTATTGTGGGGCGATACTTCTTTTGCACCTTATGGAGGTATTTTGGGAAGAATGGATAGTATCATTCTGCTTGTCTTCTTCGTATTGTTCCTAATCTATATTTATAGGACTATGAGCAAGACCTCAGACCTGGAGGAAGGAGATCCTATCAAATTATACAGTACTCCAATGTCGGTTGGAATGGTTGTGTTAGGATTGGGCATGTTGATTGGTGGCGGACAATTGGTGGTGGACAACGCGCTTCAGATTGCGCATCACTTTGGGTTAAGTGAAAAACTTATAGGCCTCACTATTCTGGCAGCAGGTACTTCCTTGCCCGAATTAGCAACCTCTTGCGTGGCAGCCTATAGAAAAAATACAGACATTGCAATAGGTAATGTTGTGGGCTCAAATATTTTCAATATCTTTTTTATTCTCGGGATTACAGGTTTAATTCATCCGATACCCTACAATACGTCAATGAATTTTGACATCTATGTACTGCTGGCCTCCACCACTCTACTCATGGTTTTCATGTTCACGTTGAATACCCGCAAGTTGGATAGATGGGAAGCTTTTTTAATGCTTGTTGCTTATTTCACATACACGATTTACTTAATTGGAACTGATGCAGGTGCGCCAGTGCAATAGATAATGAATCTATTCTTTGAGAGATATTAGAATATCCCTAACGATTTGAGCAGTATTCGAAGGCTCCAGATTATTACTAATCCACCAACGGATAAAAACATGGCTTTCATTGGCAGCTTTCCAACCAGGCGAGCCGCAAATGGAGCTGCGATAGTACCTCCCACAATAAGTCCCAGGATTACTTGCCAGTGACTTATCCCTAAGAACCCAAAAAAAGTAACTGCACTGGCTAAGGTCACGAAAAACTCAGTCACACTTACTGAACCAATTACATAGCGGGGACTTTTGCCTTTTGAAATCAGCGTACTAGTAACTAACGGCCCCCAACCACCGCCACCAAATGAATCCAAAAAACCTCCTGCACCGGCTAGCCATCCAATTCTTTTTACTTTTTTATTGGTTCTATTCTTCCTGAGCATGGTCATGATAATCTTTAACCCAAGGAAAAGTGTATAAAGCGCAAGTGCCGGTCGGAAGTAGACAGCATAATCATCTCCAAACTTTGAAAGTAAGAAAGCGCCTCCTATTGCTCCAATGACTCCGGGAATCAAGAGACGTTTGAATAGTAGCTTGTTAACATTACCAAACTTATAATGGCTATACCCGGAAATTCCACTGGAGAACATTTCAGCCGTATGAATACTTCCGCTAATGGCCGGAAGATTAATTCCAAGTGAAAGAAGTATTGTGGTGCAGACCACGCCATAGCCCATGCCTAAGGCACCATCGACAAGCTGCGCTAAAAATCCAGCCGCAATCATCCAATAAAAACGATTATCTAATCCCTGTGCAGTGTCCTTAATGCTAAGCGCGATGTCTGAGAATGGAATGAACGATAAGACAGCGTGCCCTACAATCATGAAGAAAAACGCAAACAAGAAATAGGTCGCTATCTGCTTCCATCTTTTTTCACTGAGGACAATGATCTCTGATTCGCTCTTTACTGGCTTAAGGCTATCCGTGTCAATGGTAGTTTCAAGATCAAAATCACTTACCTCTGAATTCCCAATTACGCTCACCATTTTACCTTTAGCTCTAACGTTTTCTAAAATGGAATTCAGTGCGTCCTCATCTGCAACGTTAATAATGACAACCCCGGATGTTGCCATATCCTCGGCTTGGTAAGGTCGTTCGATAAATTCTACTGTTGGAAAATCACTCTTCAGCGCTTCGAAACCTGCCAAAGGCATGATAGAGGAAGCACGAATGACTGAATTAGGGGAATGTATTAAAACTAATTTTAAGGCATCGGAAAGCAAATCGCCTTCTCCAATAACAAGGATTGGAAGGCGATCCAAATTTAATAATACGGGAAGGAACAACGCTGAGTTTCCAACCTTCTTTTCAGTTTCAAGGGCCATCGCTTATCAGAGTCGTAAATCTACTGAATTTGTAGACTACTAAAGGTTGTAATGGAATCCAATGGGAAGTAAAATCTAAGTTACCCAATGCAAGGTTTGCGCCTTAACAGGATTTTCAAACGGCAGATTGTCCTGTTGCGCTTTCTGATAAAGTCGCTTTATCTCATAATACCATCGGGCTTGCGTATCGGGCTCACCGATGAGCATCAGGGTAGGGTTTGATTTCAAGCCATTGCCCAGTTTTATAAACACATCAAGATCCTGTCCAATAAATTGTTTGCCGAGTCTTTTTAATGGCCACCAAAACCACCTCACTAGTCCAAGAGAGGAATAGAAGATATGGTTTAACTCAGTCGTATGTTCGGTCAGTGGCGTAAGTATAGTGATCGAAATAATTTCATGACTCTCCCCTACCTGAATGTGCTCATAGCGATTTCCTGGAATCTCAAACGTAATTTCGGTTGATGTTCCCCCTTTCAAAACGCTATACCCTTTGGAGTTAGAAGAAGGTTTGTGGCGCACCATTTTAAAACCAAGAGGCGTGGCTTCAAAATCCTTCACCTTTAATTTTAGGTTTTTAGCAGAACGCCAATACCAGGATTGGTGAACAAAAGTTACGTGGGCAGGATCAATTAATCCTATCACTGCATGATCAATATTGGAGGGAAGCACGACCCGCTCGACATGTAAAAATTCTTTGTCAGGGGATAGCATAAGGTTGGGAGGATCAACTTTAGGGGCAACGTTCGGTAATTTTTTTTCAGGGATATAAACCCAAATCGTTCCGCTGATCTCACGAACCGGATAGTCAAATACTTTTATTTTGCTGAAGTCAACTTGAGAAGCCGGATCAATAGCCGGAATATTCTTACAGATTCCATCACAGGCGAATTCCCATCCGTGATAGCAACATTGAATGGTACTGCCATCGAACCATCCATCGGACAACGGTACTCCGCGGTGCGGACAATTATCGCGCAAAGCGAAAGGCTTACCTGACTTATCTCTCCCAAAAACAATCTTCTCGCCAAGGATTTCCTTTTGCTGTAATTTATTCCCCTTCAGGAAAGATCCATGAAAGGCGAGGTACCACATGTCTTTGATAAAAAGAGAAACGTCTGCCATAGTCAAAAAAACAGGGCTGTCTTTGCAAACAGCCCCGCCAATTTATTTGTTTTAGATCTAATTTACACGCTTAGTAAGCTCATCAATTTTCGCCTGAGCTTTTTCATGGCCTAACGACTGGGCTTTCTTATAAAGTTCCAAAGCCTCTTTTAAGGTATCTTTCTTCTTGCGTGGAGCAAGCTTAGTACGGTTAGCAGCTTCTTCTACCGCCTGGGCTCTGGCGAAATAAGAATCTGACTCACTCATTTTGCTTTGAACCATCAACTCCTGAATGCGTGCTTCAATTAATGCAAGCTCCTGGGTCTTGGTTTCTATCTGACCCTCTTTATCAGTCAACTCAGCTTCCTGAAGACCTACCGTAGTAATTAAATTTTGATTGGTGTTTTTCAGTTCCTCTACGTTGGCCTGTAAATTGGCGATCTCCTTATTTCTATCTTCCAGATCAGCCTTCAACTTCTTGATCGTGGCGGCATAAGCGTTTGCATTTCCTTTAGACTTCTTCAACGACTTCTCAAGATCTTCGATTTTATTCTGGGTATCTTTTACATAGTTGTTGATGTCCTTCATCCGTGAGGTATAGTCTGCATAGGTAGTGCCTTCAACCATATTTACACGAAGGAGCTGGCGGCTGGCATCAATGGAATCCATCAGCGTGCCCACTTCCTGCAGTGTATTCGCAAATTGCTGACTCGTTTGCAGCTCTGCTTTCAGGGAGTCAACCTGAGATTTCAGTTTTTCACTTTCGCCACCACAACTCATCATTACTAAGCCAATAGACAATACAATTAACAGTTTCTTTACCATAACAGTTGTTAGTTTGATTTAGCCACAAAAGTAAGCCTGTTTAGGCCCTGAATTGCCCCTCACGAATATTTTTTTTTATTCTCTCACGAAATATTGCCAGTTAGCGTAAATTCGCGCCATTCTTAAGCACGAAGCACGGTTTAGATGCCCAAATTAATTACCACGCGCACGCGTATTGCTGACCTGGGCAAACCTCGAATTGTCATTATAGGTGGGGGTTTCGGAGGCCTTGAAGTCATCAAGGGTTTAAAGGGTGCCAAGGCTCAGGTTGTTCTTTTTGACAAATACAATCATCACACTTTCCAGCCGCTATTATATCAGGTAGCGACCTCCGGATTAGAGACCAATTCAATTGTAGCTCCGTTTCGAAAACTGTTTAGAAGTCAAACTGATTTCTATTTTCGTTTAGCTGAAGTGATCAATATAAAACCAGAAGAAAATTATATTGAAACTTCTATTGGTGGTGTGAAATACGATTATTTGGTTTTAGCCACCGGTGCTGTTACCAATTTCTACGGCATGAAGGAAGTGGAGAAAAACAGCTCCTCTATGAAAAACATTGTCGATGCTATTAAGCTTCGCAATAAAATCATTCGCCAACTTGAGTACGCCTTACTTACCGATGACCAGGAAATGATGAATAGCCTGATGGATTTTGTCATCGTGGGAGGTGGACCCACCGGAGTGGAATTGGCGGGAGCATTAACTGAACTGAAGAAAAATGTCTTCCCGAAAGACTACAAAGAATTGGACATGCGTGCCATGGACATTCATATTGTGGAGGCTTCTCCCCGATTGCTGAATGGAATGTCTAAGCAAGCCGGAGACAAAGCATTAGAGTTTCTTACAAAAATGGGAGTTCAAGTGCATCTCAACACAGCCGTGAAATCGTATGATGGATACGAAATTCAATTGAGTACTGGCGAAAAATTAATTTCACGCTCCTTAGTTTGGGCAGCCGGTGTCAAAGGGAATCCAGTTTCCGGTTTAAACGCTGAGTTAATTTCAAAAGGAAATCGAATTCTGGTGGATGAATTCAATCGCGTTAAAGGATATAAAAACATTTTTGCACTTGGAGATGTTGCACTTATGGAAGGAGATGAAAAGTTTCCGAAAGGGCATCCTCAAATGGCTCCTCCGGCACAACAACAGGGGAAACTATTAGCCAAGAATATCCGCAACCTCATCGGTAAAAGAGAATTAAAAGCTTTCTCCTATTTTGATAAAGGATCCATGGCAACGATTGGAAGAAACAAGGCAGTTGTAGATATGAAGGGCGGCATTCGCTTTCAGGGAGTTTTTGCCTGGTATGTATGGATGTTCGTTCACCTGATGTCTATTGTGGGTTTCAAAAATAAAGTATTTACTTTTTTTAGCTGGATGTGGAATTACTTCACTTTTGATAGAAGTAATCGACTGATCATTGGCCGCAATGAAGAGAAGATAACTCAGGAGGAAACAATTAAGATGTCTGCTTAATGGATTCAAAAGATTCTCGCTTACACAAAATATCGGCAGCCGGAGTATTGGTGGCGATGGGAATCATCTATGGAGACATCGGTACATCTCCCATTTATACTCTTCGATTCATTGTAGGAACACATATTGTTACACAAGAACTAATTCTTGGTGGTTTGTCTTGCGTGTTCTGGACACTCACCTTAATTACTACCATCAAATACGTATACCTTGCTCTTAGTGCCGACAACAAAGGTGAAGGTGGAATTTTTGCTTTATATGCTCTGGTAAGAAGATACAAAGCCGGTTGGGTTATCTTCCCCGCCATTATTGGCTGTTGTACACTCATTGCAGATGGTTTTATGACCCCGGCCATGAGCGTAACGTCTGCAGTGGAGGGCCTTAAGACGCTTATTCCTGAAATTTCCAATCAGACAATTATTACAATCGTTATTATCATTCTTGTAGGACTATTTGTTTTTCAACAATTTGGCAGCAGCGTGGTAGGAAAAACATTTGGCCCTGTAATGATGATTTGGTTTCTCTTTATTGGAACCATTGGAGCATACCATCTCATTGATAACTTAAGTGTACTTAAAGCTCTAAACCCCATCTATGGCATAAATCTTCTTACCAAATATCCGGGGGGATTCTGGATATTAGGCGCCATATTCCTCTGCACGACTGGAGCTGAAGCGATGTACTCTGATTTGGGCCATTGTGGAAAATCAAATATTCGGCTTGGTTGGAGTTTTGTTAAAGTTTGTTTGCTGTTAAGCTACTTCGGTCAAGGCGCATGGCTTTTATCAGAGTACGAAGGGAGAGTTTTAGGTGGGGCTATTCCTTTTTTCTCCATTATACCCCAGGCATTATTAATTTTCGGAGTCGTCATTGCCACCATGGCAACTATTATTGCCAGTCAGGCTTTAATCTCAGGTACGTTCACCTTAGTGAACGAAGCCATGAAATTAAAACTTTGGCCCGCTACACGGGTACGATACCCAAGTCAGGTGAAAGGGCAAATTTATATCCCTGCTATCAATTGGATTTTAATGTTCGGATCTATTCTTGTGGTTCTCTACTTTAAGGCATCCGATTCAATGCAAGCTGCATACGGTTTGGCAATTACATTTGATATGTTGATGACGACTTCATTGCTCGTGTTTTATTTCAGTACTGCGAAACACTCAACCTTTAGAACGCTTGCTATCGCGGTGACTTTCTTTACTCTTGAAGGGGCTTTCCTGATTTCCAATCTTAGTAAATTCTCGCAAGGTGGATGGTTTTCCTTTTCAATCGCCTTCCTGTTTTTCATGATGATGTTTACGTTGCTAAAGGCACGGGGGCTAAGGGATCGTCATACTGAATTTGTTGACTTAAAACATTATGTTCCGTTAATTCAAGACCTGCAAGCGGATACTACGATTCCCAAAGAAGCAACCAATCTGGTTTACATGGCGGTAGCGGATAGTAAACGTTATATCGATTCCAATATCATTTACTCTATTTTTAAGAAACGCCCTAAGCGCGCTGATGTGTATTGGTTTATTCATGTGGACACAGTTGATAGTCCCTATACTTCTAAATATTCCGTGGACACGATCATTCCAAAGAAGTGTTTCTTTATCCGAATCAAGCTGGGATTCAAAGCCGATCATCGCGTGAACTTGCTCTTCAATAAGATCCTTCATGAAATGGCGGACAATGCTGAGATCGATTTAGTAAGTCACTATGATTCGCTTAGAAAACATAGCATGCCATCGGACTTTAAGTTTGTGATGCTTCATTCGCTCGCCTCCGTAGACAGCGAGATTTCAAACTTTGACAATTTGATTATTCAGGGATATCGCTTCATTAAAAAACACAGCCTCAATACAGAAGAAATGTACGGGCTTGAACTGGCCAATGTAGAAGTAGAAACAGTACCCATTATGGTTGGCCCTCCCGCTAAGGTTCGTATTAAGCGTGAGAAGGAAGATGTAGAACGCGAAAAAGAGCAGCGCTACCACGGCAACGGTTATTAATGACCGCTGGCGGACGGTAATGTTCGCCAATAAAGCTGATCATTCTCCAAAGACCCTTAAATCAAATCCCATTGATGGGTTTCGCAGTGGCATGAGTTTGGAATGAGCCAGATCGTCATTTCCTTTTGCTGAAACATTAATCCATGGCCATGCTATCTAATTACTTAAAAATTTCCGTACGAAATCTTCTCAAGCACAAGGTATTTTCCTTTATCAACATATTTGGGCTGGCCATTGGCATTACATGCTGTGTCTTGCTGGGCTTGTATGTCAAGGATGAATTAGAATACGAAAAACATTTTGAAGGTGCCGACCGGGTATATCGTATCACCTCCACTTTTGTTCAAAAAGATATTCGTGAAGAGATTATACAGCGCACCTCGCCTCCGGTAGCCATGACCATGTTGGAAGAACTGACGGATCTCGAATCGGCCACTCGGGTAGTGAGCCCTCCGGAAGTTGAACAGCATCTGATTCGCTACCATGAAAAAGGTTTTTACGAAAAGAAAGGGTACCTCGTTGACTCGACTTTTTTTGATGTCTTCCCTTACGAATTCGCGGAAGGCGACCGGGCCACCGCATTGCGATCCCCCTCCAGCGTAGTGCTCACCTATGAAGTAGCTCAAAAGTTTTTTGGTAATACCAAGGCACTAGACGAGTTAATAATCATTCAAAGCGGACAATCTGTTGACACGTTTCGGGTGACCGGTGTATTAAAACCTATTGACAAAAAATCACACGTAGATGCCAACTTCTACATGACAATGAACAGCAGAGGTTGGGGGCAATGGATAAACTCAATGACTTCTTGGGATACTCAGAATTTTATTTTCAGCTATCTTAAGTTAAAATCCGGAGTTTCTCCAGACAAAGTAATTGCCAAATTTCCTGCCCTTATGGAAAAGTATGGAGCTAAGGAAAGTAAAGAAATGGGCAGGAAAAAAATCCACGGCTTACAGTCTCTTTTGGATATTCACCTCTACTCTACTCATTTCGCTTACAACTTCGACATGGGAAGTCCGGGCAACATTAATTATCTCTACATACTTGGATCCATTGGTTTCTTTATTCTTTTATTGGCGTGCATCAATTTTATTAATCTTACAACAGCCCAAGCCTCACAGCGGGCGGGTGAAGTCGGGATTCGAAAGGCAATTGGTGCAAGCCGTTCGCTTCTTATCCGCCAGTTTCTCGGTGAATCCATCTCGCTTTCATTCATGGCCATGATTCTCTCTTTTGGAATCATTCAGGTAGCACTGCCATTGTTTAATGACCTCGCGAAAAAAGATCTTGAACTGAATTCCGGAAATTTGCTCTATACGATTGCAGTCCTTTCTTTAGTAACTCTTATTTCCGGTTTGGCGGCCGGGGCCTATCCGGCATTTTTTCTCTCCTCCTTTCAGCCTGCTAAAGCTATTAAAGATAAGCGCCTCAGCATGGGCTCATCAAATGTCTTGCGCAAAGGATTAATAGTTTTTCAGTTTGTTGTGGCTATAACTCTGATATCCTCCCTACTCATCATTCAAAAACAACTGAAGTATATTCAGGGTAAATCGCTTGGTTTTGACACCGACTATAAGCTACTCGTGCCACTTCGCTCTGCAGATGCTGCTCAAAACTACAATCGCTTTAAGCTCTTGCTAAGCAACATACCAGGCGTGAATCAAGTAAGCGCGGCCAGTGGTGCTCCATCCACTCCTATCATGCGTGATTTCTCACTTTACCTTCCCGGTGAAACCATGGAGAACGCAGTCCATCACTTTAACATATCGGTAGATGAAAACTATTTTAAACAATTGAACATTCCCATCATTGCTGGCCGCGATTTCATTTTTGAATCTGACTCCTCGAACTGGGGAGACCTTCATCGGAAGGTGATTATCAACCGCCAAAGTATGAAAGAACTTAACTTAACATTGGAGAATTCCATCGGAGCAGAAATTTTAACCAATTGGCAAAGTCAGACTTTACACCATGAAATTATAGGAGTGGTTGAAGATTTTCATCAGTTTTCACTTCACGAACCAATGAAGCCATTGCTTTTTATAATCCCTGCGCAAACGACTGATTACGTGTTTAGTCTAATCTCGGTCTCCCCCGCACAAGCAGAGGGTGCAATAAGTGCTATTTCAAGTACCTGGAAACAGGTTGATCCAACTACTCCTTTTGAAAGTGAATTTCTTAATGAGAGCGTAAAAAAACAATATGAAGACGATAAGCGTGTAGCTAAAATATTTACCATCTTCACTGTTATCGCAATTGCTATTTCTTGCCTGGGTCTTTATGGACTTTCAGTTTTCATGGCAGAAAGGAGAATTAAGGAAATCGGAATTCGCAAAGTGCTTGGCGCATCGGTGAATGGTATCATTACTATGCTTTCCAAAGATTTCATATTACTCGTCCTGCTGGCCTTTGCATTGGCGGTACCGATCAGTTATTATGCTATGAGTCAATGGCTGGAGAACTTCGCTTTTCGTACAGAGTTGGGTTTTACAGTTTTCATTCTGTCAGGAATTATCGCAGTTACTATTGCATGGTTGACAGTTGGCTTTGAATCATTCAGGGCAGCACGTGGAAATCCAGTGGATTCATTAAGAAACGAATGACCTAAAGTTCAAAATTTCACCGGAATAGCGTAGGGGTATCGCTCCGTTCGGTTGTCCTCAACCCAAATATCAACCTTATGAAAAAGACAACCCTAATCACCCTGATGGCATTTTTTGCACTCGTAAGCCCTTTAATAATGGCCCAGGAGCAGCAAAAACCGCTTACTCATTTTACCCGAATTGTTGCTTCACCACGCGTCAATGTCATTCTGCAAAAAGGAGATAAAGAATCTATCCGAATGGTTTACTCCAACGTAGATGCAGGGAAAGTAAATATTAAAGTAGGCGGTAATACATTGCGGATTTACCTCGATCATGCCCGAATCACAGAAAGGCAAGAACGAATCACCGTAGACGGTTATACACAAAAACATAGTATCTATCGCGATGCTTCGGTTACAGCCTATGTCACCTACCGGGAGATAAAAGGACTTGAGATCAGAGGAGAAGAAGAAATTTTATGTGAAGGTGAAATCAACACCAGCAAGCTAAAGCTAAAAGCGTATGGCGAATCTGAAATCCGACTGAACAGTTTATATGCCGGTAAATTCAAAGCGTCCTTATATGGAAGAAACAGTCTGAAAATTATAGGAGGAACGGTTAAGCATCAAACCTTCCGCTCCTTTGGAGAAAATAAAATAGATACCCGGGGAATGAAAAGTGAAACAGCCTCAACCCGGGTTTATGGTGAGGGTAGAATCAGCGTCAATACTTCTGACGAAATCACGATCAATGCCTTTGGCGAGCCCGAAATTAATGTGAGTGGTACCGGTCATATCCATAAAGGGATATTGATTGGAAGGATAGATATCAACACTAAAAATTAACTATAGCCTGATTTGTTGTAAAAAGATGTCATGGGTTCTATTCCATGACATCTTTTGCAGTTTTGGTTCTGTAACCTTTCCATCAAAAGGTGCGTCTACCAGTTAAATCCAGACACCATGCTGCGCAACTATTTTAAGACTGCAATCCGCATTTTACTTCGACAGAAAGCATATTCAGCGATCAATATTTTTGGCCTTACCCTTGGTATTGCTTGCAGCCTTCTCATCATTCTCTACATAGTTGATGAATTCAGTTATGATCGATTTCATAGCGATGCGGACAGGATTTACCGAACCACCTTCACCGGGAGATTGCAAGGTCAGGATTTTGCCTCCATTCAAACGGGTGTCCCTATGGCTGAAGCACTTCAACAGGAGATACCGCAGGTTGAATCAACATTGCGCTTGTTCAAAAGAAATACCTACCCGGTCCGTCAGGAAGAGAAATCATTTACGGAAAAAAGATTCCTTGTAGCCGATTCTAACTTTTTTCAATTCTTCAACTTTGAGTTAATCACTGGGAATTCAGCAGAAGTTTTAAAAGGACCGAACAAACTTGTCATCTCCGAAAGCGCTGCTAAAAAATATTTCGGATACAAAGGGAAAGGAGATATCAGTCCCCTGGGAAAAATATTTACGTTGGGGAGTCAAGGTGAACAAACGGCAGAAGTTACCGGCATCGCTGCTGACCCCCCTCACAATTCTCATATTCAGTTTGACATGATACTCTCGATGGAATCGTGGGACGGACTTAAAGAAAGATATTGGCTAAACAGTGCCTTAGTTACTTATTATAAGCTTCAGCCTGGAGCCCCGGTAAGCGTGGTCAACGACAAATACAATTTCTTTATTGAAAAGTACTGTGCCCTGGAGTTGGAAAAATTTCTCAACGTTTCCTTAAAGCAGTTTAAAGATCAAGGAGGAAATTTGGGATATGGTTCGCAGGCCTTAAAAGATATTCATCTTCACTCTCAAATGAATGATGAACTTGAGCCAAACGGAAACACTCAATACGTCTATCTTTTTGGAGCTGTTGCCGGGTTCATCATTCTATTGGCGTGCATCAACTTCATGAATCTCAGCACCGCACGTTCTGCCAATCGAGCCAAAGAAGTAGGCGTTCGTAAAACGCTTGGAGCTTTCCGTATGCGATTAATTGGTCAATTTCTTATTGAGTCTTATCTGTACACTATCCTTGGTGTCATTTTCGCCTTACTTGTTATATATCTTGTCCTCGGTCCGTTTAATGTTCTCACTGGTAAAGAGCTTACCTTAAGCTTATTTGCTACACCCTACTTCCTCATTGGAATAGTTGTGTTTATTCTGTTGGTCGGTCTGGTTGCCGGTAGTTACCCTGCATTTTATTTAACCGCCTTCAAACCGGTAGAAGTGTTAAAGGGGAAGGTGCGTGCCGGCATGAAAAGTTCGGGCATCCGCAATTCATTAGTTGTATTTCAGTTTTTTATCTCGATAGGTCTTATCATATGTACCTTGATTGTCTACAAGCAATTGAAGTTCGTTCAGGAGAAGAATCTGGGATTTGATAAAGAAAATGTACTGAACTTGCTCCATACCATGCGTCTGGATAAAAGTGGAGAAGCATTTAAAAATGAATTACTTCAGCACCCGGAAATCGTGGCGGCAAGTTATGCCAACCGACTTCCTCCTAATATTGATTGGAATTCTGTATTTAGTACAGTGGGTGCCACTCAGCGAGATCATTTACTTTCGATCTACCTGATGGATTACGATCATCTTCAAACCATGGGCTATCAAATGCAAAGCGGCCGTTTTTTTTCAAGAGATTTTCCTGCCGATTCAAGCAAAATCATCATCAACGAAACAGCTGCTAAGCAAATGGGTTTTGAGGATTTTGAAGGCAAGAAATTAATTTCTCATTTTAATACCGATAGTGAAAAAGGTGAAGAAGTAGAGGTGATAGGAATTATGAGGGATTTTAATTTCGAAAGCCTTCACAGCCCAATCAAACCAATGATCATGATTCTTGCCCCTCAACCGTATTTTGAAATGGGAATTCGACTTGCAACGGGTAATCCTAAAGAGAAACTAAAAGTAGTAGAACAAATTTGGAAGAAGTTCGCTCCCGGGGCGCCCTTTGAGTACTCTTTCCTCAATCAAAACTATGACGCCAAGTTCAGGGCAGAACAACGAATGGGGCAAATTTTTATAGTATTCACTTCGTTAGCGGTTCTGATTGCCTGTCTGGGTTTATTCGGATTGGCTACTTTTACCGCTGAGCAACGGGCAAAAGAAATCAGCATACGAAAGGTCCTTGGCGCTTCAGTATCACAAGTAGTTGTTTTACTTTCAAAAGACTTTGCGAAACTGGTTATGATTGCCTTCGTGATCGCCATTCCTATTACATGGTACGCCATGACACAATGGTTGGAGAGTTTTGCTTACCGTATTTCATTTGACGTTCTCATGGTGGCCCTAGCCGGTAGTTTGGCTATTCTTGTCGCCATTATTACCATCAGCTTTCAAGCCATTAAAGCAGCCCTTGGCAATCCCGTTGACTCTTTGAAGAACGAATAAAGAAAACTGTATCTCAGAGTTTCTGAAGGCCTGATAATTGCGGGTAAAAAAATCTGCTCCTCTTTTATGGAATTGTAAAGCCTCCTGCATCATAACAATAAATTAAACACAAACTGTTATGAAAACATGGAAAGCATTATCTATCGCCTCGCTGGTGGCCGGTTCAGTCCTGCTCGTATCATTTACCCTTAGAAAAGATCCGAAAGTAAAGCACAGAACTACCTATCGAAGTATTCCCAAGGGCTGCGTCTTTCGCACCGTAATGGGAGAAGAGTCATCTGATTCAAGTTTTGTATTTAAGACACCGGAAAAAGTCAGACAGTCCATTGAACATGGCCTGGATTGGATTGCTCAAGCCCAAAATAACAACGGTGGCTGGGGAGCAGGAAGTCACAGTCGACAGGATGTCATAGACCCGCATGCAGTTCAAAGTGATCCTGCTACTACCTCCATGGTCTCCATGGCTTTGTTAAGGAGCGGTAGCTCTTTTACTTCAGGTCATTACGCATCCCAGCTTCGGAGGTCATTAGAATATACTTTGAAAGCAGTTGAATCCTCGCCTGAAGCTAGCTATAATATTACCGATCAGACCGGCACACAAATTCAAATCAAATTGGGAGCAAATATCGATGTGATCCTCGCTTCTCAATTTCTTACTAATTCCCTCGACTACCTCAACCATGACAGGCCGTTGAAAGAGCGGGTAAAGAAAAATTTAAACGCTTGCGTGTCAAAAATTCAGCAGGCACAGGATACCAATGGAAGTATCTCCGGGTCGGGCTGGGCAGGTGTATTGCAATCCTCCTTTGCTTCTAATGCGCTCGAAGCGGCTCAAACGCAGGGAGCCAAAGTTGATGATGCAGCTTTGCAGAGAGCAAGGGAATTTCAAAAGAACAATTATGATTCTAAAACCGGAAGCGTGAATACCGATATGGGTGCAGGAGTCATGTTATACTCCGTATCTGGTTCTACTCGTGCAAGTGCAAAAGAAGCACGCAAAGTGCAGGAAGAAGTAGACAAAGCCAAACGTGATGGCCGACTTGCACAAAACGCTCCTCCATCAGCAGAAAACCTTGAAAAGATTGGCTTTGAAAAAGATGAAGCGATGAAATATTCCACCGCTTATAACGTTTATCAATCCGCTAAAGTACAAGCACAACGCGAAGATGTCATGGACGGTTTCGGCAGCAATGGCGGTGAAGAGTTCCTCAGCTACTTACAAACCGGTGAATCGATGATCATCAGCAAAGATAACTCGTGGACAAAATGGTACGATAATATTTCGGGCCGCATGGTGAGCATACAAAATGATGATGGAAGCTGGAGCGGTCATCACTGCATCACGAGTCCGGTGTTTTGTACAGCCACCTGCTTGTTGATCCTCTCCGTGAATAATGATGTGGAGAAATTGATTGAGATGGGGAGAAACAAATGAGAATTGGCTTACTCAAAATAACCATACGTCAATTGCTTCCCCCGATTACGATCGGGGGAAGCAATCCCAATAGTTGGGGATCGCCTCGCGCTTTTTGCGCTGCTACTCATGATTACGGCAGATTGCTAGTTTTACATAATACTTTTTCATCTACCTCCGCAACTTTTTAGCGATTTCAGGCATCCTTTGTAATAATTCGCTCGTCTTTCTGTAACGAGTCCTAAAAATGGCAGTTATCCGTCAAACCCCTCTCCCATGATCCGCAATTATCTCAAAGTCGCGTTACGCAGTATTTTCAGAAACAGGCTCACAGCTTTTATCAACATTGCAGGTCTGGCACTGGCCATTGCGAGTGCTTTACTTATTTATTTATACATTGATGATGAGCTCGGCTACGAAAAGCAGCACTCCAAAGCTGACCGCATCTACCGACTCACCCGTGATTTTCTATCCCCCGATGGCGAACCAAACCTGAGGCTGGGAAATGTTGCTCCTCCCATAGGCCCATTAGTCAAAAATGACTTTGGAGAAATTGAGGTGATGGCTAGAACGCTGAACTATTCCGGATTTGTTATTGGTCTTGAAGAGAATGGAGAGCTAAAGAAAGCATTTACGGAAAATTTCGCTTTTTTGGCAGAGCCTGAGATTTTCAAAATATTTGATTTCACTACGCTGGCAGGTGATCCACAAACAGCATTGAGTAGACCGTTTACAATCATGCTGTCTGAAAAAGCAGCTCAGAAATATTTCGGAGACCAGAATGTGATCGGCAAACGCTTACGGGGGAATGATCAGGTTGATCTGGAAGTCACCGGCATTTATAAAAATCTTCCTTCACAATCTCATTGGCACCCCGACATGCTCATATCATTCAGTTCGCTCAATGACAGCACTATCTATGGAAGAGAAAACCTGGAGACCAACTGGGGAAACAATTCCTTCGGAACGTATATCCTGCTTGATGAAGGGTTTGACCCTGGCAAACTGGAAGGGAAGATGCCTGCGTTTTTGGATAAGCATTTCGGACCTTACGCCATTGCAAACTATGGAGCCGCCAAGGACTTTGTCGCCTCCAAAGCCACTAAACTTCATGTGCAGAAGGTAAGTGATATTCACCTTTACTCCCATCTTGATGATGAGTTAGAGGTGAATGGCAATATCAATAACGTTTATATGATGGGCGTCATCGGACTGTTTATCATTTTGATCGCCTGTTTTAATTTTATCAACCTATCCACGGCAAGAGCAACGAAGCGCGCCAAGGAAGTAGGCATGCGCAAAGCGGTGGGGGCTCATAAAAATCAATTAATCGGCCAGTTCCTGAGCGAGTCCGTGTTAACTGCTTTTTTTGCTTTAGCATTGGCACTCGGATTATCATTCCTCACTCTTGATTGGTTGAATCAATTTACGAAGAAAGAACTTGCATTGAATCTATTCAGTAATCTATCGCTTGGGTTAATAGGATTTACTTTCCTGGTAGGACTTTTGGCAGGTGTTTACCCTGCCTTTGTCATTTCAGGATTCAAACCCGTGGAAGTCCTGAAGGGGAAACAAGGTGCAGTTCCGGGCAAAGGCGGACTGCGTAAAGTTATGGTGATCTCCCAATTTTCAATCTCCATTGTCCTCATCATTGCTACTGCCATCACAGCCCAGCAACTGGGATACCTCAATGCGCGCAATCTTGGGTATGATCGTGATCAAATAGTGGTATTGCCTTATAATGATGATCTCGACAAGTCTTACGAATCCTTCTATAATGAGCTTACAAAGTCTTCCACCATTAAAGGTGTAGCGCGCTCTTCACGGGTACCTACGGGCAGGCTGCTTGATGATCAAGGCACACCCTCCATCACTAAAGGGGATAGTCTATTTGATTCGGGCATAACAACAAAATACGTGTGCACCGATTATGAATTTTTTAACACCTTCGGCATTGAGCTTGTTGCCGGAAGAAATTTTTCTAAAAACATACCTACCGATGATTCGTTGGCCTTCATCGTTAACGAGGCTGCCACACGTAAGTATGGATGGAAGACGCCTGAAGAAGGTGTAGGCAAAGACTATATCTATGGCGGTGTCAAGGGGAAATTGATTGGCGTGGTAAAGGATTTTCATTTCGAATCGCTCCATCAGGATATTATTCCGATGATATTCTTCCCGAATTACTATAATAATCTATCCGTAAAGATTTCCGGAAAGGAAGCTCAGCAAGGTCTGGAGTATCTTGAGAAGGTTTGGAAAGAATTTTTACCGAAGCGACCTTTTGACTATCAGTTTCTCAGCGAAAACTACGAACGCCTTTATGAATCGGAGCAGAAGCAAAGCCAGCTCTTTACGCTCTTTTCCGGCCTGGCCATCTTCATTGCCTGTCTGGGTCTTTTTGGGTTGGCGACATTCAATACAATGCAGCGCGTAAAAGAAATAGGTATTCGCAAAGTGCTTGGCGCCTCGGTGCCAAGTATTCTTACACTGCTCTCCAAGGAGATTGTTGTCCTGATTATTGTCTCCAACTTAATCGCATGGCCAGTGGCATGGTATCTTATGGACTTGTGGCTGAATAGCTTTGCCTATCATGTTACTATGGATCCCGTGTTATACCTACTCGCATCCGTAGGTACGATACTCATTGCGTTAGCCACAGTAAGTTCACAAACCATTCGGGCAGCACAAACCAATCCTTCGAATACACTCCGAAATGAATAGCGAGATGGAACTTATTGGTTATATCAAACGATTGCTTTGGCAAGTCTATCCTTTTGACCAAAAAAAATCGTAAAGGCATTATTGCTAAAATGAAATATTAAAGCTTAATTTTGTTTAAAATTTAACTGAATGCCTTTTATCTAACATTAACCACTACACGAATTGAGAACAAAAGTCACCATTAAAGAATCTGAAGGTCAACACACCTTCTTCTTTTCCGCTACCCTACCTGGCGGTTTTAACACACTCAGTGCCTCTCGGGTGACGAGGCGACCGCACACGCGGATCAGGATCTGATATCTTCATCTTATCATTGATGTTGAGCAATACTCCAAGGGAGTACTTGCAATTAATGCTTTCAAGCATTTTCACTGATTTCTTAAAATTTAATACGAACAAAATTGGAAGACAATATTATTGTCAGAACAGCTACGGCTGCTGACACACATTATGCTGACACCATCACTACCGAGATGGCTGAATCGGCAAAAGCACGCGGTACAGGCATCGCCAAGCGATCGTCTGAGTACGTGAAGCTCAAAATGGAAGAAGACAAAGCAGTCATTGCCACTACACGCGATGGCACTTGGGTTGGCTTTTGTTATATCGAATCGTGGGAGCACGAAAAATTTGTGGCCAACAGCGGCCTTATTGTTGCTCCACCCTTCCGTAAATCTGGAGTTGCCACTGAAATCAAGCGAAAAGTATTTGAGCTCTCAAGAAAGAAATATCCAGAGGCGAAAATCTTTGGGCTAACCACAGGCTTGGCCGTGATGAAGATTAACTCCGACCTCGGATATGAGCCAGTAACCTATTCGGAGCTTACCAACGATGAAGAGTTCTGGAAAGGTTGCAAGAGCTGTGTGAACTACGAAATACTGATTAGCAAAGAGCGCAAAAACTGTATGTGTACAGCCATGCTCTTTGATCCAGTAGAAGAAGCGAAAAAGAAAGCCGAACTCACAAAAACAGTGGTGACAGAAGATGGAAATCTTGAACATCATAAGAAAAGAGAGTTCCAAGGTAATTTGAGGTTATTCGAACGCTGGGTTCGCTTCAAGCAGTTTGTTTTACTTAAAGGCTGGAGAAAGAAAGACGATGATGAGGGAAAAAAAGCCTCTATTCTGAATTTCTTATTCTTCTGGTAACGATTAGATGAAAAAGAAAATTGTTTTAGCATTTAGCGGAGGCTTGGATACATCCTACTGTGCCATCTATCTTACTCATGACCTTGGATACGAAGTACATACGCTCACAGTAAATACAGGAGGCTTTAGCCGGGAAGAAACAATGGACATTGAAAAGCGTGCCCTTGCCTTAGGCGTTGCTTCTCATCAGACCGTAGATGAAACCAAGAACTATTACGAGAAAGTGATTAAGTACTTGATCTTCGGAAATGTTTTAAAGAACTCAACGTATCCGTTAAGTGTAAGTGCAGAGCGCATGTCGCAAGCTCTTGCGGTAGCCAACTATGCTCTGAAAATTAAAGCTGATGGCGTTGCCCATGGCAGCACCGGAGCCGGTAATGACCAGGTACGCTTTGATATGGTCTTTCAGATTTTGGCCCCGGGACTTGAAATCATAACACCTATACGTGATAAAAAACTGAGTCGGGAAGCTGAAATTGAATATTTGAAGGATAAAGGAGTTGCTTTCAATTTTGAAAAAGCCAAGTACTCTATTAATAAAGGTCTTTGGGGAACTTCTGTAGGCGGAAAAGAGACTCTGAATTCGATGGGGCAGCTTCCAGAAGAAGCCTGGCCAACACAGATGACTAAGCAGGGAAGTGAAGAAGTGAGGTTAGGGTTTGATAAAGGAGAACTTACATCTATCAATGATAAGAAGTTTTCACATCCCGTTGAAGCTATCCATTTCTTGCAATCCATTGCCGGGCCTTACGGAATAGGCCGAGATATTCATGTTGGCGATACGATCATCGGGATAAAAGGACGCGTAGGCTTTGAGGCAGCGGCACCTTTGCTCATTATCAAAGCGCATCATGCGCTGGAAAAGCACGTGCTTACCAAATGGCAATTGAATTGGAAAGATCAGCTGGCTCAGTTTTATGGCAATTGGCTTCATGAAGGACAGTACCTGGATCCTGTTATGCGTGACATCGAAGCTTATTTGAATAATACGCAGCAGCATGTAGCCGGTGAAGTATCCATTGCACTAAATCCATATCGCTATCAAATCAATGGCATTGAGTCAAAATACGATTTGATGTCAGCCAAATTTGGAAAGTATGGCGAAATGAATCTTGGCTGGACAGGAGATGATGTGAAGGGGTTTACTAAAATATTTGGAAATCAAGTAGGCATTTACCATTTGGTAAAAGAAGACGCTGAAAAAAAATAATGGCACTATCTGAAAGTAAAATAAAGGCAGGAATTATTGGAGCGGCCGGCTATGGGGGAGGAGAAATGCTGCGACTTCTACTTAATCATCCTAAGGTAGACGTTGTTTTTGCCCAGAGCAGAAGCCAGGCCGGCAAGCTTGTTACCAATGTTCATACCGATTTATTGGGCGAAACTCAATTAAGTTTTTCTGAGGATTTTACCATACCTGTTGATGTGTTGTTTCTGTGCTTGAGTCATGGGGAAAGCAAAAAACTGCTTGGCGAAAATGATTTTCCTGCATCCACCCGAATCATTGATTTGGGAAATGATTTTAGATTAGAAAATAAAACAAAGGACAGAGAATTTGTTTATGGTCTTCCTGAATTACAACGCGATGCAATCAAAGCAGCAAAGAATATTGCCAATCCAGGATGTTTCGCAACGACTATTCAATTAGGCCTGCTCCCTTTAGCCAAAGCAGGATTGCTTAACGAGGTTTATACCACAGGAATTACCGGTTCCACAGGAGCAGGACAAAAGCTACAAGAGTCAACTCACTTTACCAGGAGAGCAAACAATATTTCAGCATACAAAACATTGACGCATCAACACCTTGGTGAAATCAACAGAACATTAAAAACACTTCAACCTAGTTTTTCTGAGGCTGTCAATTTTGTTCCCTGGCGGGGAGATTTCACCCGTGGCATCTTCGTGACTTCCGTTTTGAATTGCTCGTTAAGCATTGAGGAAGCAAAAAAACTTTACAATGACTACTACTATCCACATCCATTCACGCATGTTGCTGATGAGATGATTGATATTAAGCAAGTGGTGAATACCAACAAGTGCCTTATCTACCTAGAAAAGGTTGGAAAAAAGCTGGCCATTCATTCCGTAACCGATAATCTCATCAAAGGAGCCAGCGGCCAGGCAATTCAGAATATGAATTTGATGATGGGACTTGATGAAACTTGGGGACTGAAATTGAAGGGTAGTGTGTTTTAGCTTAAATGAATTTTTACTTTGAAACTTTTTGATGTCTATCCCCTCTTCCCCATCGAGCCTGTAAAGGCCGAGGGATCATGGCTTTGGGATATCGAGGGAAAAAAATACCTGGACCTCTACGGTGGGCATGCGGTAATCTCCATCGGACATAATCATCCTCATTTTGTTGAAGCGCTGAAAAGTCAACTGGATAAAATCAGTTTTTACTCTAATAGTGTTAAAAACTCTTTGCAAGAAAAATTGGCTGAAAAGCTTGGTCAACTTTCCGGTTACCCCAATCATCAATTATTTCTTTGTAATTCAGGAGCTGAAGCAAACGAGAATGCGTTGAAACTTGCCTCCTTTGTCAACGGACGTAAGAATGTAATTGCCTTCAAGAAAGCATTCCACGGGCGCACATCCGGTGCCGTGGCGGCTACAGACAATCCTAAGATTGTTGCCCCCTTCAATGCGGGCCATGAAATTATTTTTCTTCCCTTAAACGATGAGCAGGCTTTCATCAACGCTATTGACAATAAAGTCTCCTCGGTTATTATTGAGGGAATTCAAGGCGTTGGCGGAATTCACGTTCCTCATAACTCCTTTTTAAAACTTCTTAAAAGAAAATGCTTAGAAGTAGGGGCACTTTTGATTTTAGATGAAGTACAATCCGGCTACGGGAGAACAGGTAAATTTTTTGCTCATCAATATGCAGAAGTGGAGGCCGACTTAATTACGATTGCAAAGGGGATGGGCAATGGTTTTCCGGTTGGCGGTGTACTGATTCATCCGAATATTAAGCCATGGAGTGGTATGTTGGGAACTACTTTTGGTGGAAACTATCTTGCGTGTGCAGCCGCATTATCGGTATTAGAAGTGATTGAAACCGAAAATCTAATACACAATGCATCCAAATTAGGTAATTATTGGATGGAGCAACTTAAGTCCTTTCCATCTATTCAGGAAGTACGTGGGGAAGGATTGATGATTGGCTTTGATCTTCCCGATTCACTTTCCTATCTACGTAAAAATATTCTGTTCAAACACCGCATCTTTACCGGTGAAGCAAAACCAAATACGATTCGCCTTCTTCCTTCACTCGCGCTGTCAAAACAAGAAGCGGATTTGTTCTTAGAGGCATTAGACCTTGAACTAAAGATCGCTGTTGTATCATGAAAAACTTTCTCTCGGTCAATGATGTGCCCAACCTCCAAGAGCTTATTGCGCGTGCCTTGGAATACAAAGCCGATCCATTCAAAGATGTAAAGCTGGGGCATCAAAAAAAAATAGGAATGCTTTTTCTTAATCCCAGCATGCGCACCCGAATAAGTACTCAAATCGCGGCTAAGAATCTGGGCATGGAGGCCATTGTTTTTAATGTTGGCCAAGACGGCTGGTCATTGGAATTTGAAGACGATGTGATCATGAATGGCACCACGGCAGAACATGTAAAAGATGCGGCACCTGTGTTAGGTAAATATTTTGATATCCTCGGCCTTCGAACTTTTCCCTTGCTAAAAAATAAAGAAGAAGATTATAGCGAGCAATATATTCATCAATTCGTAAAGTATGCCGGAGTGCCAATACTAAGTTTAGAAAGCTCTACTCTTCATCCTTTGCAAAGTTTGACGGATCTGATCACCATCCAAGAAACGTTTCAGCAAAAGAGGAAGCCTAAAATTGTATTGACCTGGGCACCGCACGTAAAATCCTTACCGCAATGTGTTGCCAATAGTTTTTCAGAATGGATCAATGCCTGGGGCGGAGCTGAATTTGTTATTACTCATCCTGAGAATTACGAGTTAGATGCAAAATTTACAAAAGGTGCTACTATTCATCCTATGCAGGAAGAAGCACTGAAAGATGCGGATTATGTGTATGTGAAAAACTGGAGTGCATACACTGACTACGGTAAAATTCTTTGCGATGATTCAAACTGGATGCTCACTCAAAAGAAACTTGAACTGACCAATAATGCAAAAGTGATGCACTGCCTTCCCGTAAGGAGAAATGTTGAACTAAGTGCTGAGGTTTTAGACGGATCATCAAGTTATGTAACACAGCAGGCCGGGAATAGAGTATGGGCAGCGCAAGCTGTATTAGCAGAATTACTAAAAAATTTAACGAGCAAATAAAGAACATGAATAGACTTTATATTATAAAAATTGGTGGAAATGTGTTGGACGATGAAAAGTCCCTTAATAGTTTCCTGAAAGACTTTGCCTCCATTCACGAGCCCAAAATTTTAATTCACGGTGGAGGAAAGATTGCCACCAAACTGGGCGATCAGCTCGGAATCCAATCGCACTATGTGAAAGGAAGAAGAATTACGAACGCGCAGACACTCAATCTGGTAACGATGGTGTATGGCGGTCTCGTCAACAAACAAATTGTAGCACATCTTCAAGCCATGCATTGCAATGCCATGGGCGTGACGGGTGCCGATGGTAATTTGATTAAGGCAATCAAAAGACCGGTGGGTGAAATTGATTTTGGATTTGTGGGCGATATCACCGCTGAAAGTGTGAATAGTACACTGCTCTATTTTCTACTGAAGCAAAATGTGATTCCTGTATTCGCACCCTTGACACATGCAAACGGATCGATGCTAAATACTAATGCAGATACGATAGCCTCGGTTCTTGCCGTTTCACTTAGCAAACATTTTGACGTGCGTCTCATCTTCTGTTTCGAGAAGTTAGGAGTGATGCGCGATATCAAGGATGAGAATTCAGTCATCCGAAATCTAAACAAGATGATGTACGAAACACTTTTAAAGGAAGGGGCATTTCATGATGGAATTCTTCCCAAGCTGGAAAATGCATTCTCCGCAATAGATTCAGGTGTTAAAGAAGTTCTTATTGGTGAACATACAAATCTATTGGCAAACACAGGGTACGAAACAAAAGGAACATTGATTACACAGTCATGAGCAACTCGCTTCATGACAATGCTATTAAATTATTGCAGCAATTAATTGCTACTCCATCTTTTAGTCGAGAAGAGGGTAATACAGCTGAACTGTTGGTGACTTTTCTATCTCAAAAAGGAGTTAAAGTCAATAGAAAGGGAAATAATGTTTGGGCTATCAATCAAAACTTCGATTCGTTGAAGCCTACTCTCCTGCTCAATTCACATCATGACACGGTGAAGCCAAATGCCGGTTATATACGTGATCCTTTTTTGCCATCCATTACAGAAGGTAAACTTTACGGACTGGGAAGTAATGATGCCGGGGGTGCTTTGGTATCCCTTATCGCTACATTTCTTCATTTCAATTCTCAGTCTAACTTAAAATGGAACCTTGTGATGGCTGCTTCAGCAGAAGAGGAAATCTCCGGCACTCAAGGAATTGAATTGGTTTGGAGGGATTTACCAAAAATAGACTTTGCCATTGTTGGAGAGCCAACACTTACGAACATAGCCATAGCCGAAAAAGGTTTATTAGTATTGGACTGTGTAAGTCGAGGGAAGGCGGGGCATGCAGCCCGGGAAGAAGGAGTGAATGCCATTTATACAGCCCTGAAAGATATAGAATGGTTTCGTACATTCCGTTTTTCTAAGATTTCGACTACTCTCGGAGAAGTAAAAATGAGCGTCACGGTGATCAACGCGGGTCAGGCACATAATCAAGTCCCCGTGGATTGTATTTTCACCGTTGATGTTCGCGTAACGGATGAATATTCACTGGAAGAGGTATTAGAAACCATAAAACAATATGTTTCATGTACAGTCACTCCTCGTTCGATGAGACTCAGACCATCGGGCATTGAAGCCACTCATCCGATGGCATTGGCGGGAAAGAAACTTGGCAAAACCTTGTACGGTTCCCCCACTACATCAGATCAGGCGTTGATCCCCGTGCCGTCCGTAAAGATGGGCCCCGGAGATTCGGCTCGTTCTCACACGGCTGATGAATTCATTTTTACAAGAGAAATTGAAGAGGGAATTAGTTCTTATATTTCGCTGCTAGAACAGATCATCTTATGAACGACCGAGTACGGATTCAAAAAACCGAAATTCTTTCTAACAACTGGTACACTCTAAAGAAGGTAACATTTGATTATCAACATAAAAACGGTACGTGGCATCAACAAAGCAGGGAAGCCTATGATCGCGGCAATGGCGCCACTATTCTACTTTATAATTCGAAATCAAAAACAGTCATCCTTACTAAGCAATTCAGGCTTCCCACTTACATTAATGGAAATCCAAGTGGTATGCTCATCGAAGCCTGTGCCGGTCTTTTGGATGCCGATAATGCAGAAGACGCTATTCGCAGAGAGACAGAAGAGGAGACAGGATTCACCATAAGGGATATTAAGAAAGTATTTGAAGCTTACATGTCCCCTGGTTCAGTTACAGAAATACTTCATTTTTTCATAGCCGAATACTCCAAAGACATGAAGACCTCCGAAGGTGGAGGTGTAGATGAGCATGAAGATATTCATGTACTTGAAATTCCATTTCTACAGGCAATTGAAATGATGGCTGCGGGAGAGATTAAAGATGGCAAGACAATTATGCTGTTACAGTATCTTCAGATTAATGAATTTATGAAATAGGTTACAACTGATTATGAAATTGTGGCAAAAAGATAAAGACGCATTGAATGAAGTTTCCCGATTTACAATTGGTAACGATCAGGAAATGGATATGCATTTGGCACGCTTCGATGTGCTGGGCTCTCTGGCTCATATTCAAATGCTGAAATCAATTGGCCTATTATCGAAAGCTGAACTTGACGCTCTTACAATTGAATTAAAGTCAATCCATCAACAAATACTTACTGGCAATTTTGTCATCGAAGCCGGAGTAGAAGACATTCATTCACAAGTAGAATTATTACTCACTAAAAAACTAGGTGATGTAGGTAAGAAAATCCATAGCGGACGTTCACGAAACGATCAGGTGCTAGTGGATGTAAAGCTTTTTCTAAGAAATGAGATTCAACTCCTCACAAAAGAAATACAATCACTTTTTGAACTATTAATCCAAAAAAGTGAAGAGCATAAGCACAAGCTTCTTCCCGGCTACACCCATTTACAACTGGCCATGCCTTCCTCTTTTGGTTTATGGTTTGGTGCCTATGCCGAAGGTCTGGTAGACGATGTCATTACCCTTGAAGCTGCCTATCGTGTAGTTAATAAAAATCCACTAGGTTCTGCTGCAGGTTATGGATCATCTTTCCCACTTAACCGGAAACTGACCACAGCACTTCTTGGATTTGATGACTTGAATTATAATGTAGTTTATGCTCAGATAGCTCGCGGAAAAACCGAACGCATTGTTGCACAAGCGATGAGCAATGCAGCGGCTACTTTGGCTAAGCTTGCTATGGATGCATGCTTATACCTCAATCAGAACTTTGCGTTCATTAGTTTTCCCGATGAGCTCACCACCGGCTCCAGCATCATGCCACATAAGAAGAACCCTGATGTCTTTGAACTTATCCGTGCAAAATGCAATCAACTTCAAGCTTTACCCAATGAAATTACAATGATGATTGCCAACCTGCCTTCCGGCTATCACCGCGATCTTCAGTTACTGAAAGAAACCCTATTCCCCGCCTTCAACACATTGAAGGATTGCCTTCAAATGACTTCATTAATGCTCTCTAATATTCATGTTAACGAGAACATTTTGGCGGATGAAAAATATAAGTACCTCTTCAGTGTCGAGGAGGTCAATAAGCTTGTCCTTCAGGGAATACCTTTCCGTGATGCCTATAAAAAAGTGGGACAGGATATAGAGGCAGGCAATTTTAAATATTCAAACAAAGTACAACACAGCCATGAAGGGAGTATTGGAAATCTTTGCAACGACCAAATCACGCGCATGATGAATGAGCAACTTAATCGCTTCAATTTTAAAAAACCAGAAGATTCACTCCGGCAACTTTTGGCCTGATTCCCTATTTTTCCGGAATAAATAGTATTTTTAAGAAATAACATTACTTCTATGAAGCCATTTACTTTTGTTGCTATTCTTGTCACACTCTGCTCTTGTTCAAATCAGAAAGAGCATGTGGAAAACTCTACACCCTCCAATGATCCTGAAGCTATCTCGTTTTCAGGCAAGCCTCTTTTTGCAAAGGAGGCTGAACCCGCAGCGCTAGCCAAAAGCGACAGCACGATCAAAACAATCCTTAGCAAAGGGAATTTAACTGAAGACGATTTTGTGGAAATCGGCAAGCACTATGTGGCAACGAACCGCTACAAGCTTGCTGTCTCCAATTACTCCGAAGGATTGGAAAAATTTCCTAATTCATATAAGCTTCTTCGCAACCGTGGACATCGCTATATTACTCTTCGAAAACTAAATGAGGCCATCCGGGATTTAGAAAAGGCGGAAGAGTTGATCCCTGCAGTAGGAGAAGAGATGGAGTATGGGCTGGATGGCAAACCAACAGCGACCCTGCGTCATCAGATTCATTATCACATTGGAGTCTTTCAGTTTCTAAAAAAAGATTATATCAAGGCTGCGATAGCCTTCGAAAAAGCATTGGCCGCTGCTGACAATTCAAAAAATGCGGTTGGCGCAAGTGATTGGCTATACAATTGTTATATGCGTATAGGTCGCAAAGATAAAGCCGATGAATTACTGAAGCCCATCACACCCGATTATGTAGAAGATAAAGATCAGGCTTACTTTAGAAGAGTCCTATTTTATAAAGGCCTCATTAGAGCAGACGAACTAATTGATGTTACCATGCCTCCGGAAAAAATGTCTATTCAGGATGTAACCAAACTATATGGCCTTGCAAACTGGTACAAATACCAAGGCAATTCTGAAAAATCTACAGAATTGTACAAGCTGGTTCTGCAATCTGACGGATGGCCGGGATTTGCTTATGCGGCAGCCGAAAAAGAAATGATCCAATAAGTAATCTCCTTATCATTCAACCATGTCTTCCTCAACCCTGCTTTACGCTATTCTAGGTATTTCTGTCGTTAGCTACCTGTTCGATCAGGCATTGGATTACCTCAATCTGAAGGCCCAACGTAAAGATATTCCCGCAGAGGTCGCTGGGTTTTATAATCAGGAGAAATATGTAAAGTCGCTCGATTATCATCGCGATCAAACCAACTTTGGTTTTCTTACTGCCGCCTTTGGGTTTGTGCTTTCATTGCTTATGCTTCTTTTTGGTGGTTTCGGAATGCTTGACCAAGGGTTGCGATTATATCTCGATAATGATATCTCACTAGCGTTG
>JANNRV010000053.1:0-53678 GCA_031401775.1 Bacteroidia bacterium
TGATGCGAAGCACAAGGGGATGATGAAAATGTATTTCGTGAATGCCATGAGGTTCCCAGCGTCCAATCCTCCTCACCACTCTTAGAATGTGAACGAAGATATAAACTTATAGCTTACACTGAACCCCACCATTGCGCAAACATTTTGTTGCCAGCCGTTTAATCACCTGTCAGTAATTTTTTTACTCTGTCAACCAAGGGCTCATAGTCTAAATTTGAACAAACACCTTCACTAAATTTGCGTTCTCCTTTCTTTATAATTTTTGAGTCGTCCTTGTCCCAGTTAACAACATAAATTGATGCCTCAAAGACTTGATTGAGTTTTGTGTAGTCCAAACCAGTTTGGTCGTCTTTAATTTTATAATTTTCCTCTCGGTCGATAATTTTAATTGGAAGTCCGCCTTTCAAGTAAATAATCGTTGTCACGAGTCCGTATGAAAGTCCAATGCTCTCTTCAATCTTGATTAATTGTCCCCCCTTTTGGTAAACATTTATTTGTCCACCACCGTCAAAAATTTTGTCGTACACCTGGTTAGCATTAAACTCTTTCTTTGTAAGTCCTTTGTCCAAATTTATTTGTTCGACTTGCTTGTCAATCGTTGCCATCAAGTCTGTTTGGGCGAAACAATGACTTGTCAGTCCGATGATGATTGTCAATATAGATGTCGTTCGTCTCATTAAATGGCTGGCAACGCTTGGGTTTATGAAGTGGCGGGAGTTTGAAAACTAAACTGTCCGCTACAGCCGAACGTTGTTTGAAAGATAAAACTTAAATTTTAAAATACACCCCGCCATTTCATAAACCTGTTGTTGGTGGCTGTGTGGCCTTCACCTCGCTCAATTCGTAAACGTGTCTTTTGTCTCATGCTAGCTAATTCACTTTTGATTCAGTCAACCTATTTACTCTTAAAAAAAGTAATAGCTAGCTCATTGATAAGTTTTGGTCTTTCGCGAAAAACTGCATGAGATGTATTGGGTAAAATACAAAACTGGCTCCCCTTAATTAGTTTGTACATTTCAATACCATGTTCAAGTGTCACTGCATCTCTGTCCCCGAGAACTATCATGACAGGAATTTTAAGTCCTTCTAAAACGGATGGAGAAAAGTATATTTCTTTATGCCACATTTTGTTTAAATCAATAAGCATCTTTCTCCAGTCCCTTTGAGTCGGACAATAACTTAAATATTCTTTAATCCCTTCTTTGTTTTTGATTTCAAATTCTGGGCTTCTTAATTCCTTCTCCCAGTCCGAAGTATCATTTAGAATAGAGGGATAACCGCTTAGCTTGTAATTGGCTCCGGAAGTCAATACCTTTTTTACTTTATCCGGTCTATTGTTTCCCAATATCAAACCTGTATTTCCTCCGTCACTCCAGCCAATAACGTAGGTACTGTCTAATTTCAAAACGTCAATCAATTTAGAAATATATTCAGCCATCAGCTCATAGCTCATGCTGTCCGCCAACTCCGATCTCCCTTGTCCGGGCGTGTCTGGCGCAATGACTCGGAAATGTTTTGAAAGTTCAGGGATACACAAAGCAAAATCCTCAATACTTCCCATTCCACCCTGAAGCAATATTAATGGCGTACCCTTGCCATATTCTTCATAATAAATCTTCTTATTAAGAATTGAAATGTACTTACCATTGTTCGACCCATATTTTATTTTCTGCTGTCCGATAATTGGGCTTGTCCACAGGAACAGAATAAATACTACAATCAGTCTTATCAACTTAGTCATGGTCAGTGTTTACTTTTATTGATGAGTCCTAGATGAATTTAGTTCTAATTGTCTTGCGGAATTTATCTATCAGCTGAGTGTCACTTATTAGTTGACTTCATTGTCCGGCCACATTGCCACCAACGTTTATGTATGTGACGGTGTGGGTTTAAGATTAGTAGATTGTCCCACGACACCAAACGTTGTTTGAAAGATAACTCTAAAAACTTAAACCGAGCCCCACAATGGCACATACATTTTGTTGGCAGCTGGCCGGTTCACGTCACTCCGTTATTAAATTGTCTTTTTGTCCCTCAGTCACTTTATTGATTCGTGGCTGAAGAAACCAAATTCCTATTGGCAAAAATACAACTAGGAAAAAGTCCCCGATGCATTCTCCAATGTCAGCCTTCTTTCCTTTTTCAATGGATTTTAAAGTCCGCACAGGAAACATTATAAAGTGAAGAAAGGCATAGAATACATAAAATCCAGGTAAGGCAGCTAAACCAGTAAAAGTCATTCCTTCTCCGTCCGAAAGTATCATTACAACCACATAAGCTGTCAACCAGACGAAACTGTTTATAATAAATAGATTATAATTCATCTCAATCTTGTCAGGCAGTAATTGATAGAGTCCGTGTCCAACAAAGAGCATCCATGAAAAATATATTGTCATGCCTGTCAATAGCAAAATAGTCGTCAGTGTCTGATTGTCTTCGATTTTAAAATTACTGATAAACAATCCTACGATGAGAACCAAAAATACTTGCCAGTGTTTTAATCTTAGAATAAAATTCATTGTCGTCTTATAGTGTTGTGGGTAACTCTGTCCACCGGCTTGCTGCCAACGATTGTATATAGGAGACAGAGTCTCCTATATACCTTTATTGGATTTCAAGATAAGTCCTTTGTCGGTTACCTATCGTCCGCCTCCTTCTATTTCTACCAGTATTCTGAAATTACTTTTGACGGTGACTTCTGCACCTCCGTAGCCATAGTTAAAAATATATCCACCTGGCAGTCCAAATATTTTTCCAGCATGCGTGCTACCATCGGGTCGCGTAAACTGTCCTACATACAATATCTTGCCACCTTCTTCTCCGGCCTTCACAGCTTTTACGGGAATTTTTCCGGTAAAAGGAACCCATGTCAAAGGGATCCCTCCTTCGTTGGTAAGAATCTCATAATTAGAGGCAACAATTTCTTTTCCACCCCATCCGATATTACAGTTAGCACCAACCACTTTGCCCGGGTGCATGGCTCCTTTATAGTTGGTGCGGCACACTAGAAGGTCGGTGCCACGTTCGTTACCGCCACTAACTGCACCAACAGGTATAGAACCTCCATAAGGAACCCACTCTAATTGCACAGGAACCTGGGTTAGTACATTATAATTAGATCTTTCAACAATCTCCTCTCCGCCATAGCCGTAGTTGCAAAGCAGGCCTCCGTCAGGTCCAAAAACTTTACCGGGATGAACGCTTCCATCGGCCATTGTGGCCTGACCTACATAATTAGCATTTCCATTCTCGTTGCCAGCCTCAACTGCATATTGAGGTATGGATTCACTGGATGACACCCACACTAACCGCACTCCACCCTGATTAACCAACAAATCAAATGAAGGAAGGACAATCTCATTTCCGCCCCAGCCGAAATTGCAATTGTTTCCTACCACTTTTCCGGAATGAAATGCGCCATTATAAGAACCACGACATACGGCTAGATCAGATCCATTTTCATTGCCTCCGATGACGACATTCTCCGGAATGTATCCGCTATAGGGTACCCATTCCAATTGCGCAGCACATTGAAATGACACCGAGAGTAAAAAGGTAACTAATAAATTTACTTTGAAGATAGTTTTCATAAGAAATGAAGATTGGTTAGGGTGTTAAATTTAGCATTTATTGCCAGTTTTACGTCTTTACCCAATTGAATTTGGGCTGGATTCTTTGCAACTTTAGGATATAATTACATTTCCCAGGTACCATTTAATTCTACTCTTATGAAATCAATATATGCGATCATGTTTGCCTTGAGTTGTTCAATCGCGGCAGCGCAAACTCCATCATTGGAAGTACAAGTAAAAACTGCATTGCTTGCAGCACCTGAAGACAAGCGGGCGGGAGCAATGGTGTATGGATACAATGCTAAAGAAGAATTAGTAGTTGTGCGAAAAGGGACCAATGAAATGGTGTGTATAGGGGACAATCCAAAACAAGAAGGCGTCAGCGTATCTTGTTATCATATCGACCTGGAATCGTTTATGGCGCGTGGAAGAGAATTGAAAACTGCTGGAAAATCTTTTCAGGAGATATTTGATATCCGCGAAGCGGAAGCTAAGTCCGGTAAACTGATCATGCCAAAGCAGGCTAGCAACTTGCAGATTTTCTCGGCTGCAGCTGAATCGTACAATGCTACTACAGGCGAAGTAACCAAAGGAAACTTTCGGTATGTGGTATACATACCATGGGCTACAGCGGCAAGTACCGGACTTCCTATCAAACCCGAAGCACCCGGTATGCCATGGATCATGGACCCGGGAACACACCGTGCACATATCATGATTAACCCGGTAACGAAGGAATGATTCTCATGAAATCATTCGAGTTAGTTTCGTAAAGCTGATTATCTTTTAATATTATCATTATTCTAAGCTGATTATGAAAGGATTCTTTTGTAGCGTCTTAATGCTATGGACTGTTTCAGGACTAGGCCAGAATCTAATGTCCAATCCTAATTCCTTAGCAGAATTGCGCTCAGGAAAATTTATACAGGTGAGCAGCTACGATACCACAGGTGGTAATAACGATCGTATCAGCATCCCCAAGGGTAAGTCGGCCACTATTTTTAATGAGATGGGCTCAGGGGAGATCACGCGAATATGGATCACTATTGATTCCCGGGACCCGAATTTTCTTCGAAGAATTCTTATCCGCATGTATTGGGATGATGAAACATCTCCTTCGGTGGAAGTACCTGTGGGAGATTTTTTTGGCTGTGGTTTTGAATACAAGCACTATGCAAGTCAATATATTGGCATGACCAGCGGTGGTTATTATTCTTATTTCCCAATGCCATTTAATAAACGAGCGCGTATTGAAATTGTCAACGAAACAGATGGGGAGGTATTTGCCTTCTATTATCACATTGGCTTTTATAAGCTGCCGCAACCTCAAACCAAGGTTAGTTACTTCCATGCTAGATGGAATCGCGAAATCAAAACGACTCCAAACTCCAACTATGTTGCCCTGGAAGCCGAAGGCAAGGGCCAACTCGTGGGGATTAGTATGAATGCACAATCCTACAATGGAGAGCTTGGCTTTTTAGAGGGTGATGAAATGATCTATGCTGATGGTGAATCAACTCCTTCAGTGCAGGGCACCGGACTTGAAGATTATTTCACCAGTGGTTGGTATTTTAAAGATGGTGAGTTTGCTGCTCCTTACCATGGCCTTGTACTGTTAGACAAAAAGAAGGGACGAGTCACTGCCTACCGGCATCATGTGCCGGATGCTATTCCCTTTGAGAAATCCATTAAGGTCGCCTTCGAGCATGGCGACCGCAATCGTGAAATGGCAGATATAAGTACAGTTGCCTATTGGTATCAACAAGAGCCTCATGGAAATCAACCTGCAATGTTAAAAAGTACTATGCGCATTCCACTTCGTAGGGCCCTTCCTGAAGATGTAGTCGATCCAACTCTTATAAAAATCAAGGGTGCAAAAACGGAAATAAAAAATATGACTGATGCAGGGCCTGATTGGCTCAATGGTCAGCACTTGATTCTTAAGAAAGATAAGGCATTGGTCGAACTCGATATCCCCAACGCTATAGAGAAAACCTATAATGTCGAACTCTATTCTACGGTAGGTCCTGGCTTCTCTTCATTTTCGATTTACCAGGAAGGAGGGGAGCGTGTACGTGTGGCCGATAGCGTAGCAAAAGAGATTTATCCTTTGCCTGCCCGAACACTGAAGAATATAAAAGCAGTGGGAGGCGCCATAAAATTGTACCTTGATTTTGAAGGTCTTATTTCATTGGATGGTATTCGCCTGGTACCGCATCGTGAATTTATTACAGATTGGTTTCTGTTAGGACCGTTTTCAAACTTACGTGAGAACGATTACAAGAGACTAGGCTTGGATTATGTATTCCCTCCGGAAAAAGAAATTGATTTGAATAAATTCTATTCTGGGGTGAATAATCAATCAATCAAATGGCAACGGTATGCAGGGGGCAAAGCAGGATATGAAATGAAGCTGCGTCAATGGATTAAACCTGATGAATTTGTAATCACTTACGCACTTACGTATGTGTATTCCCCAGTCGATCAGTCAGCGACATTGTTATTTGGAAGCGATGATGCCGCCAAAGTATTTTTAAATGATCAGGAAGTGTATCGGTTCTTTGATTTGTTTAGAATTGCTGTGCCTGATCAGGATAAGGTGAAACTCAACCTGAAGAAAGGCTGGAACCCACTTTTGTTGAAAGTGGAGAATAACTTTGGCGGGTACGCTTTCTATGCACGGATCATTGGAACGGGGCAGGAAATAAAAATTAGTCCCGATAAGAGATAACCCATTCCGCAGAAAAGTTGTAGGTTTAGCGCTTTCCATTTTAAAAAGAAGTATGAGTGAAGTAATCAATATCCCAAAACGACCAAAGCGAAAATTTTTAAGTGAAGAATTTAAAGTGACTTCATGGGAAATACTGAAGCCTCATTTTGAGGAACTTACGAATAGAAAAATCAAATCAATAATTGACCTCAAAAGATGGCTACACGACCGGAGTGAATTGGAGTCTGCTATTTCCGAAGACCTGGGCTGGCGTTATATCCGGATGACGTGCTATACCGAGAATGAAGAATACCGAAAAGCGTATCAGGATTTTGTAGAAAACATACAACCACAAATCGCCCCGGTAGCCGATCAGCTCAACCGCAAATCATTTGAAAGTCCTTTCCTTAATGAACTGACTACCGAGCCGGGCTATGACATCCTCATCCGCAACCTGAAAAAGGACATTGAAATTTTCAAAGAAGAAAATGTTCCCCTGTTTACTGAGATAAGCACCGAAACACAGAAGTATGCTCAACTCTCTGGCGCGATGATGGTAGAAATCAGTGGTCAGGAAATGACGCTGCAACAGGCATCAGTGCTGTTGTTGTCCACAGAAAGAAGCAAGCGCGAAGAAGCCTATCACAAAATCAGTGCGCGCAGACTTCAGGATAAAGTAACGCTCAATGACCTTTTCACAAAACTCATTGGACTACGCCATCAGGTTTCTGTAAATACCGGATTTTCTAATTTTCGTGATTACATGTTTAAAGCCTACGGGCGTTTTGATTACACCCCAAAAGATTGTTTCAATTTCCATGAGGCTATTGAGTCGGAAGTGGTGCCCGTATTAAATCAACTGGCCAAAGAGCGTAAAGAGAAACTAAAGGTGGAAGCGCTACGCCCTTGGGACAAGGCAGTAGATGCAGAAGGAAGGGAACCGCTGAAAGCCTTTCATGACGGAAAAGACCTTACTGAAAAGTCCATTACTTGTTTCAAAAATCTTGACCCTTTCCTCGGTCAATGCTTATCCATCATGAAAGAGATGGGTCACCTCGATCTTGAATCCAGGAAAGGAAAAGCACCGGGAGGATATAATTACCCATTGGCAGAAATTGGCGTTCCCTTTATTTTCATGAATGCCACTTCCACGATGCGCGACATGACCACCATCATGCACGAAGGCGGCCATGCAGTTCATAATTTTCTTACCAAAGATCTTGCGCTCGGTGATTTTAAATCTCCACCCATGGAAGTAGCGGAGTTGGCATCGATGAGTATGGAACTCATCTCCATGGATCAATGGAACATCTTCTTTCCCCTGGAATCAGATTTGAAAAGAGCGAAGCGTGAACAATTGGAAGATATCATTGAAACGCTGCCTTGGGTAGCGACCATTGATAAGTTCCAGCATTGGATTTATGAGAATCCAAACCACTCCCTGGAGGAACGGAAATCTAACTGGAACAAAACCTTTGACCGCTTTGCAGATACTGTAACGGATTGGTCGGGCCTTCAGGAAGGCAAAGACTACGCTTGGCAGAAGCAATTGCATTTATACGAAGTGCCCTTCTATTACATAGAGTATGGCATGGCACAGTTAGGCGCCATTGCAGTATGGAGAAATTTCAGACAGAATAAGCAGAAGGGATTACAAGGATACAAGAACGCACTGACGTTAGGCAATCTTAAAACGATTCCTGAAATCTATAAAGCAGCGGGAATCAAATTTGATTTTAGCCGAGGCTATATAAAAGAGTTGATGAATTTTGTTAGGAAAGAACTAGATAATATCTAGTCGCGACTTTTGTCGAGCAGTAGGCTGAGTTGAGTAGCCTCTTCTTTAGTTAAGTTAGAAAGTAATCCATCCAGGTTTTCAATTTCAAAGTCAATCTTCTTGAGGAGTTCAAGTCCACTTTCTGTAATGGCTATATCTGCAGCACGTTTATCATTTGGGCATTGACTTTTTATGATCAGTTTTTTTATGATGAGTCGATCTAGTAATCTGGAAACATCCGAATTCTGATCCAACATTCTAGTCTTGATATCTGCGCCTGATATTTTGTTAGGAAACTGACCTCTGAGAATTCGGAGAATATTGAATTGCTGATTGGTAATTCCATGCTGCTTAAAAAAAATATGCTGCCTGCCTTCCAGCCAACTGGAAGTATAGATCAGATTAATGGCCGCCTTTTGGTAGGCATTCCTGAATTTCGTCTGCTTGATTTCCTCTTCAATGGTCATAAAAAAAGCGATCACCAAAAAGTGATCGCTTTATTTGAATTCAATTATTTCGCTTTGTTTAATTCGATATTGCTCGTAATAGCTATATCCTGACCAACAATCAAACCACCTGTTTCTATGGTTTTGTCCCATTTCAATCCGTAGTCAAAACGGTTAACAGAACCTGTCAATTTGAATCCAGCCTTTGTTCCACCAAATGCATTGATAGAACCTTTGTAAACTACATCGAAAGTAGCGGGCTTGGTTACATCACGCATCGTCAGGTCGCCCTTCAATACATACTTGCCACCATCTTTTGAAAGAACTCCTTTGAACTTAATCTCAGGAAATTTCTCTGCACTGAAGAAGTCATCTGATTTTAAATGACCATCACGTTTTTCATTATCCGTGCTGAGGGAGGCTACCTTGGCAGAGAATTCTACGGTTGCTCCGTTAAAATCTTCTGCTTTGCTGATCACCTGACCATCAAAATCTTTGAAGCTTCCAGCGGTTTCAGCAACTACCATATGCGTAGCGGCAAAACCTACACTGGTGTGTGGTTTGTCAATAGTCCAGGTAGTTTGAGCGAACGTTGTTCCTGCCAATAAAACGAGGACTGCGAGTACATTAATCTTTTTCATAGTTAAAATGGTTTTTATTCGTTGTGAGTTGCAAGTCTAACGCCAAAACATAAATATATGTTTAAACATATATGTTAAATTTTACAACACACTGATAATCAGTTGGTAAATTTTACTAAAGGTTGAGCCAGTAGGTAAATTTGAGTACAAGGGACCTGAATTTAGGAGCTCCAACATAGAGGATATTTCCATTTTCAAAGGACTGGGCGAAATAATTATCAGTATAAACCAGAAACAAATCAGATACCGGCCTGAATCGCCATTGTAGCCGGGAATTGATATTCATGTTATTGATTTGATTGTTGTACTGAACATAGGTTGTCCAAAACAGCTTTCGGGAAAAAGTGAAATCAAACTTAGGTCCAAGCAAAACCAGGTCAGAATCATTGTAAGGGTCGGGTAAGCGTATACGGTTAAAGCTGAAGTCCATAGAAAACACGACATGAGGTTGAAGTCGGTAGCTCAATGACCCATCTATGTTTTGACGATACCCATTGTAGTATTGTCCGAGCCGGGATTGAAAATTGAAGAAGAATTTCTTTCTCCCGTTGGATTGGTAATTAATGATGACGGAATTCCAATAGTACCCTGTTCCAGATGGCAGTTCAAGACCACCTGAACCGCTTGGGTCAAAATCAGTGAAGAGATAAACATAGTCTCTTCTAAGCCGCGTAAAGAAAGCCGCGGTATTTTGAAATTTAATCTTGTACCAGATGTTTGCGTCCCAGTCGGTGGTATTGTAAAGATCATTCCATTGATAATCGATGTCGAAGCCGGGACCGTGATTATTAATAATTCTTGATTGAGGATAGAAATAATAATATCCTTCCGGTGCAAATCGCTTATAACGGGTGCGTCTCACATAGCCTACTTCAGGATTAAAATTGGCCCCGATGTCCTGATATAAAAAAGAAAGTTCAAAAGCAGGGATCTGGTAATTAAGTGAAGCCGTGGTAGCGTAGGTACTGTCTTTTTTGCCATTGTCGAAACTACGATGATAAAAGACCTTGCCATTCCATTTATTGTCCTTCGAAGCGAGATTATAATCAACACCGACCAGGCGATTGTAGGCACTGGTATCAAATGCTTGTTTGTTGATCAGCATGACACCCACATTAGATCGCGCAAAGATTTTGCGTTGAACAGCGGCTACAGCATAGTTAAACGAGGGTAAATTGATTGCATTGTCTTCCGCGGCCTGCATATCCAGCACCCCCAGCCTCCAGTTGTTATTTATTTTTCCACTGACGCGGGCACCACCGTAGATGGGGTTTTGAATATTTTGCCCAGTGGATGGATCGCGCGTTACACCGATTCTACGCGAGAAGAATGGACGTGCATTACTATAGCCAAAGCTGCCAAACAAGTCTGCATTTTCCAGAAAAAACAGTCGCCTTTCCGGGAAGAATATTTCAAAGCGATCCAAGTTGGTTACCTGTTGATCAACTTCTACTTGAGAGAAGTCAGGATTGACCGTGAGGTCAAGATTAAGCGCTGAGCTGAGGGCAATTTTTGCATCTCCGCCAATCGCTATTTCAGATTGACGGGGAGTCCCTTCTTCAAAATCATGGGTAACTTTCGCTGCGGTATACGGAATGATGGACACATTCCCTCCCGGATTCCCCAACGGTTGATCCCAGCGCAAAGACCCGAAGAAGGCTAAGCTATATATGCGATAGACACGAGGGACAGGTGTCCAGGTGGAGCGCTCATTATATTCGCTATCCACCCGATAAAAATTAATATTCCAGGAGGAAACGTTTTGTTTAAAGCGAATGGTTTTGAATGGAATTGCCAACTCGCATACCCAACGGTCTTCAAGTATCATCACTTCTGAAAACCATTTGTTGTCCCAATCCAACGAGAGATCTTCCTGTGTTGACCCCCCGTTGGATATCAAACCTTCACGTTGCACTCCATAGGGATTTACCCCGAATTGAAACCCGTTGGTATTGTCGTTGTAGGTATCGAGCACAATCGAGAAGCCATCATTGGCCTCTCCCCGAAAATCTCTCCTTAGCGAGGGAGTCACATATTTTCTGGGCCCAAGGTTATGCATGATTGCAAAAACATAGATGAAACGGTCATCATAAGTCATTCTCACCTCGGTCTGTGCCTTGGCGTAAGAGGAATCGAAGGGGAAGTATTGTTTAAAATGATCGGCTACATCTGCCAACTCCCAATCTGCTTCTTCCATTTTGCCGTCTAGGGTAATTGGATTCGTGGCCTTTTTGATATTGAGACTTAACGGAGACTGGGCGAAGGAGGAGAAGGATATTATATAAATGACTACGGTTAGCCTGAAAATTGTCATATTGATTAAATCGAATTTGCAATGATACGGCAATCCTCTATTTCCATAACCCAACTTTGTGATGAATGGAATAGTCAACCCCAATTTTTAGTATAGAACTCTTTCGTCAATTGGATATATTCAACTGACCATTTTTCAAGGTGAGCATAATGAACCAACTCAGTCTCTGTTTTCTGTTTTGCCCGGAAAGAAAATTCCAACAACATCCGCTCGATGGGCTTTTCGGCTCTTGCCCGAAAGTTAGTTTGCCGAATGCAATGAAATCCAATCTGAGAAGCTTCTGTGATAAAAGAGACTCCTTCGATATACGGTAAAATAATAGCTAGCCGCCCGGTACTTTTCAGAAGTCGTTTGGCGCAAAGCAAAAGTTCCTCATGAGTTAATGAATGGGTATGCCGTGATACTTTTCGTTTCTCGGAGGGAGGCAGCATGCTATTTTGAAAATAGGGGGGATTGCTGACAATGAGATCATAAGATGCTGCAGCGTTAAACAAGCGGATGTCATGACAATAGATGTTGATCTTTTGGGGCCAGGGAGAGTTTAAGAAATTCTCCTGAGCCTGAGCGTAATCATCAGGCTCAACATCAACGGCATCAATTTTTGTTTCTGCTCCGGTTCGCTGTGCCAACATCAGCGCAATCACACCCGAGCCGGTTCCGATATCGAGTACATACGTTGCATGATGGCAATCCACCCAGGCTCCAAGGACAACCGCATCGGTTCCCACTTTCATGCTGCAGCGGTCGTGGGCAATCTGAAATTGTTTGAACCTGAAATAATTATCCATGGAAGACCTTATGCAGCATTAATGACTCAAATTAATTCGATTATCTTTCCTGTAAAAATAGTCTGGGAATGGACTCAAATTTATTTACGATCCTATCATCCATCGTCCTTTTCCAGTTTGTCTTGCTTTCTTTTTTTCTTTTCACTGTAAGAAAGGGCAAACGGTTAAGCAATCTTCTATTAGCATCTTTCTTATTGTTAATGGCCATCAACATTGCCGATGGTTTGCTGACGTATTATCGATTCTATCAGCAATTTCCTACACTCGCCTTGATTGAAGATAGTTTCATTCTTCTTTATGGGCCGCTAATTTTTCTTTACACACTGTCAATCATCTACAAAAATTTCAAGCCAAATGCTAAAACGTTATTCCATTGTATACCTTTTTTAATCCTGCTTATCATATCCTTCATCGGGTATCATTTTCAATCTGCTGGCCAACAGCGGATGATTCAAAAAGCTATCGTAGAGCATCAACTCCCCCTCGTCTTATATCTTATGATCGTGGCTATTCATGCACACATCTTGATTTACTTGTTCCTCGCGTGGCGCGAAGTGAGAATCTATCGGGCGAAGATAAAGGAAATCCTGTCTTCGATTCACCGGATCAACCTGGACTGGCTTTCCTTTATGATCTACTCGCTGGGATTTCTTTTAGTATTGTCATTAGTGAATGGCTTAATACCGCTTACTTCATTCAAAGCGTATTTTGATGCCGGATTAGTTGTCGTGTTTGTGTTTCTATTTTTCTTTGTGAATGCCATCGTCATTAAGGGGCTTAGGCATCCTGAAATATTCTCAGGAATCGAAGAGCTGGAGGCGATCCAGAAATATAAAGGATCCACCCTAACCGCAGCCGAGCGCGATGATTTGCAATCAAGACTCACGACTCTTATGATCAATGAAAAGGTATTCCTTAATCCAGAAATTACACTGGAAGACCTTTCGCAAAAGCTGTCAGTGTCCTCAAAAAAACTTTCTCAGCTTCTGAATGAAACCTTTAAACAGAATTATTTTGATTTTATTAACTCCTACCGGATTGAGGAGGCGAAGCGACTCATTACCGAAGCGATGGATCCTAAAATAACAGTGCTTGAGATCATGTACCAGGCAGGCTTCAATTCCAAGTCATCTTTCAACACACTCTTCAAAAAGAAGACTGGGTTTACCCCTTCAGAATATAAGAAGCGCGGCAGCATTTAGATACAATTAAGTACGACTTCCTGAAAATTTCGTTCGACTTCCTTCTTTCGGTCGATTAGCACTGATTTTCCACTCAGTTTTGCTCAAAAAAATTTTATGAGCTACAAGAACACAATACCTACTTTCATTCTCGCCATCGCTGCAGAGGCTTGCTTTATTTTACTTTCCCCAAAATGGCTTTTTCCGCCTGCTGCCTGGGTAGCGCCTGCCTTACTGGTGTTATTCATGAATCGTCTAAAGCCGGGAAGAGCATTCTTAATGGCTTGGCTAATTAATTTGCTGGCAGTTCTCATTTCTATGTACAAGGTCATGCCCTTTCCAGGCGTGTTCTTTCTGGTAATGGCTTTTTTTATTTCACTCACAGGAACGATACCGTACTTCATCCATCGCTTAGTATCGGTTCGTGTTCCGGGTGTATGGTCAATTCTCGTATTGCCATGTGTCTTTGTCCTTTTTGAATACCTCAATTCATTTGGAGGAGGAGGCACGTGGGGTTCAATAGCGTATACACAATTCTCCAATTTACCGCTGATGCAACTCGCTTCCATTACTGGAATTTGGGGAATAGTTTTTCTTATGTATCTCGGTTCTTCCATTTTAGTCTGGGTGATGGAGAATAAATCCAATGACAATTTTTTAGGAAGACCGGTATGGATGTATGGGGTGGTACTTATTTTAGTGATGCTGGCGGGTACGATGCGAATCAATCCCTATTTCGCTTCGCCACAAAAGGTAGTGAGGGTTGCCGCGATTTCCGGCAATAATCTGGCGATTGCTAAAATCCTTTATGAATCGTGGACAGGTATACGATTTACAGCTGACTTAAATTCATTGACACAAACCTCTCCGGAAGTTACTGAATTGCAAAAGGGCATGGTCGCCTTTGTTGAACATCCACACGATGAAAAATTTATCGCTGCCAGGGAGAAGATAGAAGTGTATGAAGACAGTTTGTTGACATTGACCCAAGCCGAAGCGAGGGCAGGAGCGAAAATAGTTGCATGGTCAGAGGCACTCACATTTGTTTTAAAGGAGGATGAAGATCGCTTGCTGACGAAGGCAAAGTTGCTGTGCAAAGAGAGTAAAATTCATTTGCTGATCACCATGGCAGCTTTCTTACCCGGCAAGGTGGAGATGGGAAAAAAGTTTATTGAGAATAAGGCGGTGTTGATCACACCGGAAGGGGTAATTGACAATACATTTTTCAAGAACAAGCCCGTGCCGGTGGTGGATCCCAGTATAGCCGGAGACGGAGTTATACCTGTTTTAAAAACTCCGTTCACTAACTTGGCAACCTCCATTTGTTATGATGCGGATTTCCCGGATTTAATGAAGCAAACCAGTATTAAGGACGTAGACATTCTTTTGCTTCCCTCTGGTGACTGGAAAGAAATTGCTCCGTATCATGCACAGGTGGCAATCGTGCGGGGAATTGAAAATGGCTTTAGTCTTGTAAGACCGGTGAGCGGAGCTACATCGGTGGTGACCGATCCATATGGAAGAGTGCGGGGTATTAAAAATTTTGATGATGAAGGACCAAAGGTGTTAGTTGCTTATGTTCCCGTAAAACGGGTAAAGACATTTTACCCAATCATTGGTGACATTGTAGTATACCTGTGCGGAATTGCATTGGCTGCGTTTGTGATCACCGGGTATTGGAAAAAGTTCAGCTCATGAAAATTCTATAGTCAAAGGGTTACCTCTTCAGATACGAATTAAGCAACATTCAGGTAAGGCTTATACACCTTACCTTCCCATTCTTCAAGGCGATTATCCATTAACAAAAACCAAAGCGGTGGCACCAGCGCAATAAGGATCATGGTAGGATAGCCAAACGGGAGTTGCGGGCTATCATCATAATGATTGAGTACCTGATATCGCTTAATGGCATTAGCATGATGGTCAGAGTGGCGTTGTAACTGAAACAAAAAGAAATTACTGATCAGGTGACTAGCATTCCAGGAATGAAGTGGATTTACCCTTTCATACTTACCGAGAGCAATTTCCTTTCTCACGATCCCATAGTGCTCCACATAATTCACTAATTCCAAAAGTGTAAAGGCAAAAAGGCTTTGGCTTAAAAAGAAGATCGGGATTTCCCAGGTAAAGCGATGGAGAAGGGTACTAAAAAGAAACGTCAAAGCCCCACAAAACACAAGGGGTAAGATCGCAAACCAGATCATTTCATTTTTGATGCTGAAGACAGAATACCCTTTGCGCTTTAGACTTTCTCGTTCCAATTCCCAGGCATGAGCGTAACCCATAAAAACAGAGCGGAACCAAAAGGAATAGAAGTTTTCATTTTTCCTTGCCGTAGCAGGATCAGCAGGAGTTGCTACCTGCACATGATGACCCCGATTGTGTTCGATATAAAAGTGCATGTAGCTGACGGTCATTAAGAGCATCTTGCAATAGAATTTTTCCAACCCGGATTTCTTATGCCCCAGCTCATGAGCAACGGTAATGCCGATTCCACCCGTTACCAAAGCAAAGCTTAAAATGAACCCACTCCATTCTATCCCTGTTGTGATATGGCCAGAGCATATAGCATAGGCCCCCCAAATCACAAAACTCATTTGAACAAAAGTCCAGATATAGGTGACAAATCTATAATAGAACTCTTCGCCTTTCATCTTGGCTTCATCCTCGGTTTCATTGTGTATGTCTATCCCCATCCACTGATCAACAATAGGAAGAAAGACGAAACTGAAGAAGAGGGCAATGAAATTCCAGGCGCCCCCCAGATAGAATCCGGCTATCACAAGGGCAGGTAGTATGAATGCGGTAAAGAATCCGATTTTTTTTAGTGGTTTCATCACAACGAATTTAAGGGATTTTGCTTATTAACAGAATTTTATAGAGCAAGGTTTAAGCTTTGTCAATTGGAAGTTTGGCACAGCACTGGAAACGCCTACATGAAAATGATTGTGAATTAATTAGGCTACCTTTGCCGCTTACATATAACAACAATTAATGAAATCATTTGATGCCCTGGGGCTTTCCGGGGAACAGGTGGAGGTAATCCGCCAAATGGGGTTTGAAACCCCGACACCTATCCAAGAACAAGCAATCCCTATTTTACTTGAAGGAAATACAGATTTGGTGGGTTTGGCACAAACAGGAACGGGTAAAACGGCCGCATTTGGTTTGCCCCTAATTCAACTTGTAGACGATTCTGATCGCTCAACACAAGCTTTAATCCTAGCACCAACTCGTGAGCTAAGTGTACAAATTACCACTGACTTAGAGAGATTTGCTAAAACCGTAAAGAACTTAAACATTGTTACTGTATATGGTGGAGCCAGCATTAGCGAACAGATTAAGAAAGTAAGACGTGGAACCCAAATCATTGTGGCCACACCCGGCCGACTGATCGATTTGCTTACCCGCAAAGTGGTTAACCTCACCACTATTAAGTATGTGATTTTGGATGAAGCCGATGAAATGTTAAACATGGGTTTTAAGGAAGATATTGATGAGATTCTTTCTACCACTCCGGCTGAGAAGAATGTTTGGTTATTCTCTGCTACCATGCCAAGAGAAGTCCGTGAGATTGCCAAAAAGTACATGAACAATCCCAAGGAACTGACGATGGGAGAACGCAATCAGGGCAATGAGAATATTGATCACCAATATATCGTAATTGATGAGCGCGATAAGTACCTCGCTTTAAAGAGATTTGTAGACTACACACCGGATATTTTCGGAGTTATTTTTTGCCGCACCAAGATTGACACACAGCGAATTGCTGAGCATCTAATCAAGGATGGTTATAATGCTGACTCCTTGCATGGCGACCTTACTCAGCAGCAGCGCGACAAAGTGATGCGGGGCTTTAAGAATAAAGCGTTGCAATTGTTGGTCGCAACCGATGTGGCGGCTCGTGGCATTGACGTAAGCAACATTACGCATGTGATTCATATGAACATGCCCGATGAGATGGAATATTATACCCACCGCAGCGGAAGAACCGCGAGGGCCGGTAAAAAAGGTATTTCATTAGCTATTGTTTCCAAACGGGAAGTAGTGCGCATACAACAGGTAGAAAGAAACTTGAAGCGTAGGTTCACAAAAATACCTATTCCAACCGGGGATGAAATCTGTCAAAACAAATTACTGGCCCTCATGCACAAGGTGCGTGAAGTGGAGGTAAATGAAGAGGAGATAGAGCCCTTCATGCCGGAAGTATACCACGAGCTTAAAGATCTGAGCAAAGAAGATATTATCAAGCGTTTTGCTTCAATTGAATTCAATCGCTTCCTTGAATATTACCGCGATGCACAGGACATCAATAAAGGAGAAAAGGTAAGAACCTCTGATATGGGTAACTATGGAGAAGGATATACCAAAGGCGATCGCATATTCATCAACGTAGGCGCAATGGATGGTCTTGATAAAGGAGCACTGTTAGGTTTGGTTTGTGATTTTGGTGAAGTAACAAAGGATAAGATTGGCAAGATTGATGTGAAGGGAGCTTTTTCTTTCTTTGAGATTGAGAAAGATGTTACTCAGAAAGTCATCGAGGGATTCGAAGGTGTTGAAGTACGCGGGCGTGCCGTGCGTCTTGAAATCTCCGGACCTCCGCGTCCGGGTTCTTCTGATCGTGATGAATCTTCGGGTGGAAGAGGATCTTCTGAGAGAAAACGATTTCCCGATAAGAAAAAACCATGGGGAGATAAAGGAAGAAGTAGAAGCAGTAGCAGAAGATAATCGCTAACGATCTGAGGCCATTTGAAAAAGTGGCCTTTTTTCTTGGTTTAAATTGAGATCAATTTCCTGTAAGTAGGCTTTGTACTGTTCTAAAAATAAGTTGTAAGCAGATGCAACCGAATCATAATCCGAGCGATAAAGCGCAACCCGCTGATCGGATATCTTAATTTGATCGACTAATGACTGAAGTTTGCTATCCCCTTGCAAGTTAGGTGCAGTTTCAATCTGACTTAAGAGCTCTGAAATTAAGGAGTTGGAAGCGAAATCATATTCCTCTACCACGTGAGGATTCGATATGGTTTTTTGTGAGAATTGAATACGCTCCAATTGTTCCAATCGTTGCTCTAGTGAGACGAGACCTTCTTTTTCAAATTCCGGAGAAGCAATGAGGAGGTGAATTAATTGATGCATCGCCTTATTTTTCTCATTCTCGTCATTGATCATCACATTCCAGGTTTGAAGCATGCTGTCCTGAAGAACGAGATACATTTCTGTGAGAGAGTCCACCTTCGTAAAATTGGATTGTTCCGTTTTGGTTTTACTTCCAGCACAAGCAAACACACCAAGCACCCAGCAAACCAAACATGTCTTGAGACCTAAATACTTCATTTTTCTAAACGATAAAGTCTCCATACGGAGTGAGAGTAGAAAAGGTTCGCTCTGTCTAATGCCAAAGTAAATAATATTTTACTTTAATCTTCGCTTTTTAGATAGGCTTAAACTGCTCAAAAGCCTCTTTACAGCTGTGGCAATAGTAAATAGAGCGGCACAGGGTGGGACCAAAAGGAGTTTTGAGTTCAGTATGGGTTCCATCACATCGGGGGCAGATGGCAGTCTCCAGTATTTCAAGATCAGTAAATACTTTGCCGGATGGAGGGGGAGCAAAACCATATTTTTTAAGAGCTGTTCTTCCTTTTTCAGAAATAAAATCAGATGACCATGGGATGCGAAAGGAGATGGTGACTTCAGCCTGAGGTACTCCCTTTTCTTTTAGCTTCGCAAGCACTTCAGTTCTCATCATCTCCATAGCAGGACAACCTGCAAAAGTTGGCGTCAACTCCACACGCACATGGTCACCATCCAGTTCAACTTCAGTAACCACTCCTAAATCTACTAATGATAATACAGGAATCTCAGGATCTTTTACTTCCTCCAGCCAGGAATAAATTTTTGTTATGGTTAGCTCCTCTGTCATTTTTTTAGGGATAACTAATTGGGAAGGAGGCCGGAATAATTTGATTGAGGTGATGTTTCAAATGCTTTACATAGTCTCCGGCAAGCCATTCAATGGAATGTAGCTCGACTTGATTTTTTCCGGTATTGCACATGAGTTTTGAATTTTGCTCCGGCATGGCGCGCAGGACTTCACAAATTTGTTCATTCAACAATTGCCACAACTGAATTACAGTTTCCTTTTGCAAGCTTCCGTAGTTATTCGCAGTGACCCAAAAATCCTGATCGTAGGTAATTTTTGGACTTGACTCATATTGACCACAAATAAATCTGCGCAGATTATTATGACCCGAGTCGATTAAATGTCCAACAACTTCCTTCTTACTCCATTTCGTTGGATTAGGCTTGGCAGCAAATTGATCATCCGAAATAGCTACCATCTTAATCGTGAATTCCTTGATAATATCCGATAGCTCCTCTATTGTATTCTTCATCGTTACCATTCTGCACCGGGGTCTATTCTAAAAACTTCACTCATCTCATCGAGCAAGGGCTGAAGATGATCACTGTGTTTTCCTACTCGTCCGCCAATTTGTGGTTGAATCAATTTCCAATCGGGGAGATGAAGATTGGTCTGTTCAATGATTGCTTCAACTTTTTCAATCCACTTGCCTCTTAGTTCTTTTTCTCCTGCAAAAATCCCAAGGGCAATGAGTTCTTTTTCGTAAGGCGACTCCTCAAAGATTCCAAGAGCATAAGGCATAAGTTGGTCAAGAGAATTCTGTAACCTTGAAATACTTTCTTCGGTAGCTGAGCCCAGTTGTTTAATCCAGGTGTTGGCGTGAAGTGTGTGATAACGCAATTCTCCTTTTATTTTTCTGGCAACTTGGGCTAAGGGTTCATGAGAAGACTGACTTAGTAATTCAAACCGTATGAGTTCAGCGCTATCAAATAGAAAATGACGTATCAAGCTAAAGTCATACTCGCCATTTGGAAGTTCTACCAAAACGCAATTATGAAATTGATTTGCATTGCGAGTAAAGGCAACTGAATCCGGTTCACCTTCTCCCAACTGATGTAGTATAGAATATAGCGCGAGGCTATGGCCAATCTTATCCTGAGCCATGGATGAAAAGGCGATGTCCTCTTCCAACAAAGGGCCCATCCCGGTCCACTCAGAATTGCGATGACCCAGAATAAGTTGATCATCTGCCATTTTATATAGAAACTCTTTGAGCGCTATGTCTTTCATTAAAGTAGTAGTCTACCTGACTCGGGATTCTAAAAAATTCTTCAGTTTATCTCCTCCTTTGTATTCAGCGGCATCACGAAACTTTTTGTCTGGCAATGTCAACCATAAGTCATTTTCTTCTGGAGACGTGAATCGGATATCCGCTGTACGGATGGCCCAAACATTGAATATCGCCTTTCCGGAATTCAACTGTTGCTTTGCTATATACATTGCTTCCTGCGGGCTTCCTGCTTCTACTGTTTTTGCATGAACATGTTGCTTGCCTCGCTTGGTCAGATGATAAATTTCAAATTTATCTTTCTCTTTTTTTGATTCCGAAACCTCAGCAATTAGATCGTAAACGTTCGTGCTTCCTTCCGTAAGAGGCGATACATATACATTTCTTGTGTCGGTTACATAAAGTGACACACACGTAAATCTTCTGGTAAATGCTTCTTTCGCCAGTATAAATGCAAGTTCAAGGTTGGGTGCATGAACAATGCCTTCATGCTGAAAAGGCTTGCCTTCTTTCGGCATCACAAATACTTCATACGTACCAAATTGATCGAGGGGAGCTTTCGGTTTAATTACTCCCGGTTCTCCTATTGCAGGTAATCTTTCAACACGTGGATCCAGAGATTCCATACTTTACGCCAACGGAGTAACATAGGCTGTCTTGCCAGACTTCATAGCATCACGTACCCATTTGCCTCTTTCTTCTGCAATTCTTCTTACTTCAAGTCTTTCTTTATTGCAAGGGCCTCCCCCGTTAATGACACGTTTGAATTCTTCCCAGTCGGGTTCGGTGTATTCCCATTTTCCGGTATCAGTATTTTTCTTCAATAGGGGATCTGGGATGGTAAAACCAAGTTCCCAAATTTTGGGTACGTACATATCCAGAAACTGGTTACGCATATCATCGTTGGTTCCCATTTTGACTTTCCATTTCATAAGTACTTCTGTATGCGTAGAGATTTTATCGGATGGTCCAAAGAAATGCATCATGGGCGGCCACCAGCGGTTGAGTGCGTCCTGAAACATCTGTCTTTGTTTTGCAGTTCCCGTGGCTAAGTAAATGACGCAATGATGACCGTATTTTAAGTGAAAGGACTCTTCAGCACAGATGCGATCTAATGCTCTGCAATACGGCCCATAACTTCCTTTTGCATTCGCTAATTGATTCACAATTGCCCCGGCATCTACCAGCCATGATATAAAACAGCAATCGGCCCAGGTGAAAGTTGGATAGTTAAAAATGTTAGAATATTTCGATTTGCCGTTGATCAGGTCTTCAATCATTTTTTCGCGTGGCTTCCCCAGCGTTTCAGCCGCACTATAAAGAAGCTGTGCATGACCTACTTCGTCTTGAACTTTTGCCATTAAGGCCATCTTCCTCTTGAAACCAGGAGCACGAGTTATCCAAGTCCCCTCAGGAAGGGCACCAATGATTTCGCTATGGCCATGCTGTTCGATCATTCTTATAAGTTGCTTGCGGTACAACTGCGGCATCCAGTCTTTAGGCTCAATTTTCTCACCCCTCTCTATTCTGGCTTCAAACTCTCCTAGCTTAATCGGATCTTCGAGAGCCACACTCTCGGTTTTGACACCTTCAAAGGTATTTCCTCCTCCGTACATAAATAGTTAATTAACTTTACCTAACAGACGTTTGGCAAATTTAACAAAGAAGAAATAGGAAAGTTATTTTCAGCGAAGAAATAAGAAATTTGGCACTAATGAATTGCCACTAAGGCTGCTTTTTTAAGCCATTCACCAACATATCTGCTAATTGTTGGCCAAGTTCTCCCGGAATAATGTTGCTGTTAGGATCATACCATTGGGGCATCCAGTTTAGTGATGAAAACAAGGTCATGACAGCGAGTTTCTTGTCGATCGTGCTTTTGAATTCCCCGGTCTTTACACCTTCTTCAATGATGGACTTAAAGCGGTTGATGTAATTAATTCGTAGCAAAAGAAAATCGCGGAGATAAGGCTGGCTGAGGTGCCGATGCTCATTCATAAAGACAGCCGAAGCGGTCAGGTCTTTTGCCATTACTTGGATATGGCCTATGATTCCGTTCTTTAGTTTCTCACTGGCGGAGATATTCTGCTTCTCCACCTCATCGAGTGATTTCCTGAATTCAGTGGCCATATCAAAGCAAAGGCTTTGAAGTATCTCTTCTTTGGATTTTATGTGTGAATAAAGGCTGGCAGCTTCAATACCCAGCATTTGAGCCAGATCGCGCATGGATGCTGCTGCGTATCCTTTTGTTCTAAAAAGCTCTGCGGCCTTGCGGATGACCTGCTCTTTGCGACTTAGATTAGAAACTCCCCCCATTCGTTCGTGTATCAATCAGCAAATTAATTAATTAAATTTGATTAAAAGTGTAACTGCGAAAATGAATTTCAGCTCCATCAAAGAATACTTCTATAAGTTAACTAATCGTTGCTACCTGCTCGTTCTTCTTCCGTTGCTAACGTTTGTTTATCTCTATTTTCAGTTGCAATCAAAAAAAATAATTCCAATTGTTCAGAGCGAGCAGATCGTGATACTTATTTTGATTATATCTGCAATTGCCGGCATCCTTAACCTAACGACTGTTCACTTGTTGGCAAGAAAACGGCTGTTGCGTTATGCAATGGAAGCAGGACTGGGAAACAAATTGGACAGGTACTATGAGATTATTGTATTAAGAGTGGGAGCAGGGTCCGCCTCCTCTCTCCTTATGGCAGTTGGCCTACTTCTGACGGGTCATGAATTTTTCAGCTTGTTGTTCATGATTATTCTTATTTGGATATTTCTCCAATGGCCTTCTTCCAAAAAAGCGTGCAAAGATCTGCGCTTGAAAGGAGATGAATATGAGATGGTTCTCTATAAGAAAGATAAGTTCTGAACGTTGTATGCAATAGAATTTTCTATTGCATAATCCGGGTTTAGAAAGTTACTCCAAAGCTAAAGGCATTTAGCTTGGGCCCTTTATTTTCCACGAAGAGTTCGTTCATATCATAGTTGAAGAAGAAATCAAAATCATTGAAACCGAATTGAAGGCGGGCACCATAACGGAGGTTGTTTAGAAAAAAGTTACTCCGGTCATGTTCTTTATTCTTTTCTCCCTGATCATCGTATACCAATTTTGAATAACTATCAATCCGATACCCAATATAAGGTCCCATTCCAATCCGGAACGAATCACTATGGTGGCCATCAAAAAGACTTGCTTTCCTTCGATTGCCTCCAAAGTCGATCATCGGTATTAGGTTTGCATTGATGTAGGCTACCGTCAACTTGCTTTTGGTAAAATTGAAATCACGAATATCTTCTGAGAAGGAGATAAAGTCTGGATTCTTTGTAATGAGCGTACGATCGTTTTGGAATTTGAAGTTGTACCAACTCACACCGGCACCCCACTCAATAAAAAATTTTCTTGTCACCCGCGTGCGCATCACTTGATTAAGTCCCACATACCATGATCCCCAGGGGCGCACGCTATAAAGTTCGTTGGATTCATCCGGAAATTTTCCGTCTGTTAAATAGTTATTGGTGCCCAGATCAATGTTAAAAGAGTGATGGGTTCCTCTTCGCAAGTGATTTTTTTCTCTTTTTATTTCCCCCCAATTTTCAGTCTCGGATGTTGTTTCAGATGAAGAAACGGTGGAGAGTTCTGTTTCTGAAGATAAGGTATCCTTTAAGTATTGGCTTGAAGATTTGTCCAATCGGGAAGAGTCATTATTTTCCAGCTTGGCAATCATATCATTCATCAGTGCCTGAAAATCATAATGTTTCAGGGTCTCCAGATCCTTCTTGTCGTGAATGGCAAAAATTACTTTACTGGCTTCGCCAACTCGAATCACGACAGTGTCAGCAGCGTTTGATTGCGCAAGTGATATACCTCCGTTGATTAGTATAAATAGAAGTAGGGTCGAAAATTGCTTTGTCATACTATTATTGAGTTATCGTTTTCTTGTCTTTCTTAAAATTGAGTGCGAAGAGGTTTTCTTTCGCCTGATGGAGGTTAAGGATAGAACTTTCTCCATTTTTTACTTCCAGGGCAAATCCAAGCGCTTTTTGTATTCCATTTTTAGAATCCACTTCAGCGACTTCTCGTTCGTTTAATTCTGTCAGCGGCATTGGTGTTGGGATCTCCTCCAATCTAAATTCCAGAACAATTGGTTTTTTATATTTTGGTTGACTTACAACGATCGATTCAGATACCCCAATAATATTAGTCGCTTCACGATAAATGGGTTGTTGAATTTTTTCGATTACCTGGTTCTTTATTTTGGTGCCTTTGTCAATTCGTGTCAAATAAGGTTTCCTTGGTGTGGTAGGGTGTGACTTCTTTTTAGGATCATGATTTAGCTCTTCTCTTCCCTTTGAATTCTGGATAGACGAATTATTTTGCTTCGACACGTCAACATTAGTAATTGTAGATGGAGTTGTACCCATCCTTTTGGATTGAAACCAGCCTATCGCTCCTAGCATCAATCCGAGAAAAAGCAGAGCAGCGGCAGCCCGGAACCAGATGATACCTTTATTTTTTTTTGAAAGATTAGCTTTTACTTTTGACCATGCATTAGGCGTTGGGGCCATCAGATGGTTGGTTAGTCTTGACTTAAAAAATTCATCTATGCGGTCACCCATACTCAATCTATTTTTTTGATTCCTTCGTTTTCTAGATGCAATAAGTTTCGTTGGAGCAATGCCCGGGCCCGACTCAACTGTGATTTTGATGTGTTCTCATTAATCTCCAAGTGATCAGCAATTTCCTTGTGTGAAAAGCCATCGATCGCGTACATATTAAAAACTATTCGATATCCCATGGGCAGTTCATTAATCATTTTTAGTAAATCTTCTGCCTCCAATTGTGTGTCGATCTTATCGAAATTTGGTTCCTGATAGACCGCTTCAATATCTGTTTCGAGATACATGTTTTTGTTTTTCCTCAGATAGCTTAATGACTCATTCACCACAATCCTTCTTAGCCATCCTTCAAAACTACCTTCACCTTTGTATTGGTGTATTCGCTCAAAAACCTTTGTGAAGCTGGAGATCAACACATCTTCTGCCTCCATTTTATCCTTTACATAACGACTACACAGCGCGTACATTTTTCCGGAAAAGCGATCGTAAAGCTGCCGCTGGGCATGAGATTCATGCCTTTTGCAACCTTCGATTAGCTCGTTTTCCTTAGTCCGGTAGATTTCGAATTGCATTTAAACACATTCAATAACAAGATGCACAAAGGGCGCGGCAGGTTGCACCGGTACCTTTATTTTTGTTCACCTGTAGATTCTTAACGATTTTAGAGCTTCAGAGTTAGGAAAACTAATAGGTAGCTGCGTAGGCAATTGTCACCGTCATCCAGGTGAAAGTTTTTCGTTCTACGGTGAAGGGACTAATGTTATTTTCGCTGTCGAATAGATTTGCATACAGACCTTTATTCTCCTTTACAAATAGTGAATATTTTCCGGGAGCAAGTTTGATTTTAAATGTTCCATCTGCTTTTGAGAATTGACTTTTAATAAATTTGGTATGTATTTTTTTATAAAAGCCATCTTCCTGATCAACTTCTGCCATGTTTACCAATTCATAGATATAGATTTCTCGGATTACTCCTTTTCGAGGGATGTGCTTCCTGTCTGGCCCCGGCATCTGATTGCCGGTTACAAGATACAACTGTCCATTTACACCTTGCCGCTGGGCAATGATTGTTGTGTTAAGCAGACATACTAAAGCCCCCATTGTAATAATTACTTTCATAAGTTAACCCCGCAATGAAACTTTGTTTAAATCCCCTGAAACAGTTCTACCGATTCTAAGTATCCAGGAATAACCGGTTTCCATCCCAAATTCTCTTCAATTGATTTAGCAAAATCAGCCATCACTTTCTCTTCACCATGAATCAGGAATACCATTTTTGGAGCTTTTTTAAAATTCCCAAGCCATTGAAGCAGCTCCAATTGATCGGCATGTGCTGAAAGGCCATGAATTTCACGGACATGGCAGTTTACAGGGATTTCTTCACCAAAGACCCGAATACTTTTATCACCCTCGAGTATATCCCTGCCACGTGTGCCTTCTGCCTGATAGCCGGCAAACAAGAATGTATCATTTTCTTTGGGGAGCCGATGAGTAAGATGATGAAGAATCCTTCCACCTGTACACATTCCGCTTGCAGAAATAATGATACATGGATTTTTAATAGCATTAAGCGATTTCGACATTTCCTGCGTATTGCAATAATGGATATTAGGAGCGTCAAAAAGGCTTATATGTTTACCCAGTTCGTGTTTGACTTTAATTTTATTAATATCATGGTACGACTCATAAAGATCCGTCACTCGAATGGCCATGGGACTATCAATATAAATGGGAAGGGTAGGGATCGACTTATTTTCCATAAGCTTATGAAAATAGTAAATCAGGTTTTGGGTTCGGCCTACCGCAAAAGCAGGAATTACAATGGCTCCATTATTTTTATAGGCCTCCATGACAATACTGATTAAGTCACTCTCAATCGTTTCCATAGGATTTACACGATCGCCATAGGTAGATTCAATTAGCAGCACATCTGCATGATCAATTGAAGCTGGTGGATGCATCAGGGGATCATCATAACGTCCTAGATCTCCGGAGAAGACAATCGTTTTTTCTTGTGAATTTCCTTTGACTCTTGCTTCAATGAATGCAGAGCCAAGGATATGACCTGCATTGTGAAATATGATCGAAAGCGAGGGGAATAGATCAACTTTCTTTTCTAAAGAATAGCTTTCCACGAGGCCGAGCACTGCTTCGGCATCTTCAGCGGTGAAGAGTGGCTCGGGTTTTTTATGCTTTGAATAACCTCGCTTAAAAGCAAAAATGGCTTCTTCTTCCTGCAGCTTGGCGGCATCTTTGAGCATGATCTTCATCAACGCTTCTGTTGCGTGGGTACAAATTATTTTTCCCCGAAATCCATCTCGAAGTATGCGAGGTAAATAGCCGGTATGATCGATGTGCGCATGGGTGATGATGATAAAATCAATGTCGGCCGGCTTCACGGGGAGATGATCCCAATTTCGAAGTCTTAATTCTTTTGCCCCCTGAAACAAACCACAATCAATGAGGACTTTTTTGTTATCAAGTTCCAATTGATACTTTGATCCTGTCACGCTTTTGGCAGCGCCAAGAAATTTTATGCGAACATCCATAGCTATGGCTTTAACGTGATATCAATGTACAAATTCCGTTGGGAAAAAGTGCGCCTATTGAAGTGTTGAAAAAAAAGGCCACCTCATCGGTGGCATAGGCTATTGTAAAAAATGAAGAATGATTTTAATCCCTCTTAATCACCTTAGGGTTTCCCTCATAACGTACTTTGCTGGTAAAATCATCATCAATCTCCAGTACTTCTTTTACATTCACTCTGGCTTGACCAAGTCCCCGGGTTTCAATGATACCGTGATTGACCGGATAGTTACTTGCTTTAAATTGCGATGGACCTGTGACGGTAGCCTCCATAAAATCACCTTCCCCTTCAAGTTCGAAGACGACAGGACCAGTTGAATCGAAATAAAGCTTATCAACTGAGATATTGGCATCACCTACCATTGCACCGATCAATTTGATTTCCATTTCTTCTTCATCGAAGCCACTGATTTTAACTTTCCCTGCACCTGTAATGTTCAATTTCCTCAAACTTGGAAGTGTGATAGTGAATTCGACCAGTTCGTCTTTCTTGAAGGTTTGATTCCAGAATTTTTTACGATGATTTTTATAATCAATCTCCAGGGTCTCACCGCTGACGTCAAGACTATATTTTCTCTTCTGCTCATCGTCACCCTCCAGCATCACCGAAAAGGTTTCTCCTTTTCGGATGACTACTTCAAAAGCGCCTGTCATATCAATTTCATTGAAATCGTGCAATCCGAATTGGTCTGTATCACCTAAACCCTGAGTTTCACCACGTGAAGCCGCACAGCTAACGCATTCCAATCTCCCCTCTTTGTTAATTACCCATGTACCCGTTTCGGCATCCTCATCGGAATTATAGTTTCTGTAATTTTCAATGATGCTCCACAAGTCCTCATCTATCACAAAGGGTACTCCATACGGAACATATAAATCCATATCGAGTCGTTGGAATCTGAATTTTGTATCTTTTTTAAATTGGATATTTGAATCAAATGTGATAATGCTATCTACTTGCTCCACTCTGTATTCAACTTGTTGCGCGTTTTCTCTAGCCACTATCTTGGTCGACCCCTGCGCACCAAATCGCTCGACCAACTTAATATCAGTGCCTTCATACCCTTTAATGAACAAGTCAACGACACGATAGTCATCAAGCCCTGTTTCATTTAATTTTAGTATTGCCCTTTTGCTGTTGAGGGGAAATAGTTTTTCAATCTTATGCTCTCCTTCCTGCTTAAAGGAATAAACGAGCTGAGGTATAGTGAAACTTAAGAATGCAACGCTGATGAAGAAAAGTACGAAGAGCGTCCAGCCAACCAACGGCCTAAAAACAACTCGTTTGGCTGTAATAGAATTTCCAATGAGCAAAATAAACAAAGCGGGAATGAATGCCGCAAGGAAAGCGAATACAATTGTCCACGTAGGAAAGGCCTGTCGGATAGATTCTAAAGGAAGACTCAATCCTTCAATATTCATGCTCCACCAACCGTGAGGAACATGTACGAGACCTAGTAGTACTCCGAACGAAAAGATGAGGGAAATAATCATTACAAACCCAACGAGACTGATAACGATGCCGATAGCTACCCTCAGTACATCGATGGAAAGTTTGAATACAGGACCAAGCATCTTGATGACACCATTCAGCACAATAGCAATAAGTCGAAAAGGGAAGAGGATAATTTTTGTCAGTGTACTTTCTTCAGGTTGATCTTTTTCATTAATGGCTTTTTTTACCGTTGATTCAATGTTGGAAAGTGTAACAGGCTCTCCTTGCATCTGCATTTTTTCCGTAATTGTCTTTGCTTCTGGCAGTGCTATCCAGAGTACAATATAGATTACCAATCCGGTACCGAAGAAAATAGTTGTGATTACAAACAGCAGTCGGATGATTACCACATCAACTCCAAAAAAGGCTGCTACACCACTGGCCACACCACCAATTACCTTAGTATCAGAACTTCGATACATTTTTTTAACAGACGGTTCATCTTCCAGTTCAGAAGAAGCGGGTAGTACGATCCAGAGAATAATGTAGACTAGAAACAGCCATCCGTAACTACCCAATACTAACAAAGCAAAGAGTAGCCTGGGCCAAACAGGATCAATATTAAAGTAGTGCCCAAGTCCGGCACAAACTCCACCTAAGATTTTACGATTATGGTCGCGAAATAATTTTTTAGAGGAAGTACTACCGGTTTGGCTTGCGCCACTTGTATTACTTTGTTTTTGTTGATTCCCTTCGGGTTGACTTGCGGTCGTTTCCTGTTCTTCAGCTGCCTTAAAATCATTGACACCGCCCATGGTCGTCATCAGAAATTGAACATCTTCAGAAGTGATGACTTGCTTCCCTTCATTCAATCTCGAAAGGAATATCTCGGCAATCCTACTTTCAATGTCCGAAAGGATTTCACTGCTGTCTTCGAAAGACCCGAAATACTTATTGATTGAATCAAGGTATTTCCGCAGCGTTTCATAGCCGTCTTCCTCAATATGAAAGATGATACCGCTGATGTTGATGCTGATGTTCTTTTTCATAAACCTATTGGTAGTAAAACGATGTTAAGTATAGTTAAAAAGTAGCTTTTGATCGATTGGTGATCATTTCAGTTGATTGCACAAGGTCGTTCCAGGTTTCTGTGAGTCCATTCAGAAAACCGGTTCCCTCATTGGTTAAAGTATAATATTTTCGGGGAGGTCCGGATTTGGACTCTACCCACTTATATTCCAATAAGCCTGCATTTTTAAGGCGCGTGAGGAGAGGATAAAGGGTTCCTTCCACCACGATCATTTTTGCTTCCGTCAATTCATCAATCATATCTGAAGCATATACCTCTCCACGGGAAATTATGTGAAGAATACAATACTCCAAAATCCCCTTTCTCATCTGCACCTGCGTGTTTTCAAGATTCATATCTCCTCGATTTAAGTCCTTCCTGGGGGTTATACGGGTAAAGTACTATGCATGGCCAAGTACTATTGAAGTATTTATCAAAAAGTTACTTTTTGCCTGAAATAGACATAAAAAAGGTAATTAAATCTTTCGAATCGCTTTATTGGCTGGTTCTTCTACGAAATACCAAAGCAATAGCGCAATCAGATTCAAGCCCAGGAAGATAACAGCATAGTTTGTTGTGAGGTGGTCATGGATTAACATATAAAAGACGCCAACGTGAATGAGGTAGAAAGTGTAGGAAGACTTTCCCAGCGTTATGAATAAAGGAGAGCTTAGTATCTTTTTTATCAACGTTTTTTCCCGCACCAAGCCATAAAAGAAAAGGGCAATGGAAACAGGTAACAAGAAATTATTAATAACGACACCGAAAACACTCTGTATACCAGATTGACTTTGTGTCCCAAGGGAGGACATGATTATAACGAGGAAAATCATGATGGCAAGCCCCATATAGGTGAGTTTACTTCCCTTTTTTTCTTTAGTGATTTGATCTTTAAGATAAAGTGCCAGTCCAATGCCACAAAAGAATTCAAAGCACCTTCCAAAGAAGGTATAGATAAACATGAATGAATAGTTGCTAAAGAATCCATAGAAGTCAATTCCCTTGAACAGTTCCACCAAAAGACACCCCGCGAGAATAAAACCAAGTGGAAGCAGAAGAATAAACCATCTGGTCTTTTTTATCAAGAAGAAAAGGAGAGGGGCAGCAACATAGAAAAGCTCCTCCACAGTTAAGCTCCAACCTTGTCCTATTAAGGTGAATTTCATATCATTAAAAAAACCGCGTAAAAATGAAATGTTCATTAAGTATACCAAGATAGGATTCTCGCCTTGTTTGTTTTGAAGAAACAACGCCAATAAGGAAATAGTCGTGAGTAAAAAATACATAGGATATACTCGCGCTATTCGATTCAGCATATATTTTTTAAACCAGTTCTTATGATTGGATTGATCAAAATACCGAAGCGCAATTAGAAAGCCACTCAAGACAAAAAAAATGGATACACCAATGTGGAACTCCCTGACCAGTCGATTCAAAAATGGACCAAACGTTTCGGCATGGAATGGATTGGTATGATGAAGATAAACCAGGAAAACGGCAAAGGCCCTCACCCCGGTCAACTCGGGGAAATAGTTAGTCCCCTTTACCTTTTCGATGTCCATAGATAATCTTCTGTAATCCATCTTTAAAAGTAAATGCTCAAGATAGGACTTCAAAAGTTTGGGCTATGGTAAGAGAATGTTACTTTTTACCGGAAACCCGTATTCTTAAGTAATAGCAGTATTTTATCGTATTTTTGAGCCCAAATTGCCATCAGAGAGCTTGGTCTTTTTTATGAGTATAGCGTTAATCATTAACGGGTTAGGATTTTAATATCAACGAAAATAGACAGGGAGTTGAAAATCAGGAGAACGATTATTTTCAGTTGCATTCTATTTTTTGCAGTGGGCACTGCGTACGCCCAGGTGGGGAATGAATGGATTAATTTTAGTCAGTCATACTATAAAATACCAACCGCAAAGGACGGCATCTACAAACTTACGTATACCGATCTTCAAGCTGCAGGTTTTCCGGTAGGTTCTGTCGATCCACGAAGAATGCAACTCTTTCATCGTGGTGTGGAGCAAGCCATGTTTGTTCAGGGTCAGGCTGATGCAGTCTTAAATCCTACGGATTACCTTGAATTTTTTGGTCAACGAAATAATGGGACACGCGATGCCAAGTTATACAAGCCATCGACACTTCAGCCTCATGCTTATTATAATATTTACTCAGACACTTCTGCTTATTTTCTTACCTGGAATTTAACAACACAAGGTAAGCGTATGGCAAGCTTTTCAGAGGTGAATGTTTCTAACATTCTCAAAGAAATATCTCACAATCAGGAAAAATTGAGTGTGTTTACTGATCAATATTCTGGAGGCTTCACACAGAGTGATTTTTTGCAGTACACCCAATTTGATCAAGGTGAAGGCTGGACCGGAGTTGCACTTAAGCAAGGGCAATCTGCCGATTATATTTTGGATCAATTAACAAACCATGTGCAGAGTGCAAGCCTGCCACAATTGGAAGTGTTATTAGCAGGCAGAGATAATATCGCCCACTCTTCTGAAATCTATATTGGCCCTAACCTAGGTTCATTACGATTGATCCATAGCCAGGATTTCTTCGGATTTGAAACACCATTAATTTCTGCAGCCATCAATTGGAGTGACATTGGTACTGATGGAAGAATGGTAGTACGTGTGCGAGCTGTTGGCAGTGGCACTAACCGTTTTCAGTTTAGCGCTTCTTATGCAAAAGTAAATTTTCCTCAAGACTTTAATGTATTGGGCGCTGCCGAAAAAGTAGTACGCATGAAGACCAATACCTTGGATAAGTCTTATATCGAACTGGATAATCCAAGTGCCGGTCTGCGAATTTGGGATGTAACCGATTTCAATAGTGTTTCTATTATAGGCACGCAAGTTTCAGGCCCTGTGTTAAATGCAATTGTTCCCTCCACGCAAATTTCAAGGACTCTGTATGTAAGTAATACAATGATTACCCCAGGAATCAAAGCAGTTTCTTTTAGGCAAATCAATCCTTCAAATCATGATTACCTCATCATCACTCATTCATCTTTACTAAAGCCTGCGTCAGGTTATGGTAATGTAGCAAAGGCGTATGCATCCTATAGGGCTTCTCCCGAGGGCGGTAGCTACGACACCTTGTTAGTTACGATGGATCAACTCTATAATCAATTTAATTATGGGGAAACATCATCGCTTGCCATTTATGAGTTTGTAAAGTTCATGGTCAATGGAGGTTCTCCTCGTTATTTATTCTTAATAGGCAAAGGGCGCGATGCATTCTCTCATCGCAATGCTGATTTATCGTCTTCCGAGCTTAAAGACCTGGTGCCTTCAGCGGGAGTTCCCGGTTCAGACATGGCATTTTCTTCGGGATTGGATGGCACTACCTATGAGCCAGCCCTGCCAACGGGTAGATTGACCGCCACCAAACCAGAGCAAGTTGCTGCCTATTTGAATAAAATAAAGGAGGTTGAAGCGCCAGGATCAAATCAATTGTGGCGAAAAGAAGGCCTGCACTTAAGTGGAGGAATTCAACCTTTTGAGTTGACACTATTTCGCCAGTACACGGATGGTTTCAAAACTATTGCAGAGGGATATCATTGGGGAGGAAGTATTAAAACGTTTGGAAAGTATGATCCTAGCCCGGTGGAGTTAATTAATATTTCAGAAGAGATAAACAAAGGTCTTAACCTGGTCACTTTTTTTGGTCATGCTGCCTCCAACGCAACCGACATCGACATTGGCTATGTTACGGATCCCGTGTTGGGGTATGACAATCCTGGGAAATATCCTGTCTTTCTGGTTAATGGCTGCAATGTCGGAGATTTTTTCTCCAACCAAACCAACTTTGCTGAGGATTGGATGTTGACAGCCAACAAGGGCGGAAGAGCATTTATGGCAAACAGTTCTTTTGGCTTCTCATCAAATCTCCAGAAATACACTGATTTATTTTATCAAGTTGGTCTTGCTGATTCCGTTTTCATAAAAAAAGGATTAGGAGATATTCAAAAAGAAGTAGCAAGGCGCTTCCTGGAGACAAGTGGATCAAATATATCTTCAATAACACAGGTTCAGCAAATGGTTTTGCTGGGCGATCCGGCAGTTGCACTGTTTGGAACGACTACTCCGGATTATGAAACAAACGACACTGCGATTACACTACACTCATTCGATGGGAAACCGGTAACCGCGCTCAGTGATTCATTTGCCATCCATATCATGGTTAAGAATTTTGGAGCTGCAAAAACCGGGTTGTTGCCAATACGCGTGGTAAGAACTTTGAATGATAATTCTAAAGTTATTTATGATTCTTTGTTTACAAATGTCTTGTTTCAGGACACACTTGTCTTTAAAATTAAGAATTCATCATCTGGCGGTTTTGGTAATAATCAATTTACTGTGACGATCGATCCGCAAAATAATATTAAGGAATTAAACGAATTAAATAATACAGGAACACTCAATGCCTTTATTCCTTTGAACGGAACGAAAAATTTATTTCCCACACCGTTCGGAATTGTATCTACACCTGCTGTCAATTTACTATTTCAGGCTACAGACCCCTTGTCAGAATCCAGAGCCTTTCAATTGGAAATTGATACTGCTGCAACGTTTAACAGTACTTATTTAACGAAGCAGATCATTAGCGGAAAAATTTTGGCGAGCCATACTATGAATCCACTTCCGCAGGACTCAGTGGTTTATTATTGGCGCACCAAACTGGATCAACCCAATGAGAACGAAAGTAAGGAGTGGGCCACCACATCATTTATTTTTATAAACGGAAGTTCAGAAGGATGGGCTCAGACAAAATTCCCACAGCAATTAGAGAATGGATTGGAAAATCTAATGAGGGATGAGCTTTCGAAGAAGCTGAAATTTACAGAGGCCTCAGCGGAAATTATTGTTAAGAGTTTTGGTAGCATGAACCCGGCTCTACCTACTGATGTTTCTGTTAAAATCAACAATGCAGAATATAATACGAGTACTTCAGGTCAACCCTGTCGCAACAATACGATTAATATTATAGCTTTTGAAAAAACATCACTCGTGCCCTACCCAGGACTTCCTTTTAATTTTCAGGACCCCCGTACCTGTGGTCGCGTACCACAGGTGATTAACAGTTTTACATTTGCTGAATTGGAAACGGGATTGAGTGATGATCTTATCGCGATGGTTGATGGTATTGAGACCAGTGATTCTGTTGTAGTCTTCTCTATTGGTGATCCCGGTGTTACTTCATGGTCAGTAGCCCTAAAATCAAAGCTGAACGAGTTGGGAATAATTGAGACTCAATTTAATTCCCTGCAGGCCGGTGAACCTTTTATCATCTTTGGTAGGAAGGGTGCGGCAGCAGGAACAGCAAAATTATTCAAGACATCAGATTCCCCGGCTAATTCGCAGGAGCTTCTAGTTACAGAAACCATTACAGGTCGGTACACTTCCGGAACAATGCATTCAGTTCTTATTGGGCCAGCAGCGAAATGGAAGAGTTTAATTTCTCAGGCAAAATCTATTGAGATGAGTGATCAATATAGTTTTTCTTTGACAGGGGTGTCATTAGATGGCAAGGAGGAACTCATTCAAAATTCGTTTACTGGCACCCTGGATTTGAGTTTGATTGATCCTATATCTTATCCTTATCTAAGGTTATCCTTAACCTCTTCTGATGATGTGAATTTAAGTCCTGTTCAATTGAAAAGATGGATTGTTTTATATGACCCGGTTGCAGAAGGATTATTAATTTACAAAGGACCAAAGGCCCCACAGCAACTGCAGGAAGGTCAATTCTGGAATGGAGATTATAAGTTCGTCAATATTTCAAATAAGATATTTACGGATTCTCTACGTGTAGATTTTACAGTTCTCTCTTCTCAACAATTAAAGAAAGAAAGTAAAACAATCAGGATCCGCGCGCCATTACCTGGAGACAGTACCTTATTCTCCGTGGGAACTACTACAGCGGGTAAAGCAGGGCTAAATGATGTAGGTGTTTCTGTCAATCCGAAAATACTACCGGAACAATACTATGAAAATAATGTTGTGAGCCTACCGGCCTATTTAAATGTACTACCCGATAAAATTAGTCCTGTACTAAGTATTAAAATTGATGATCGAATAATTGCCAATGGCGATTTTGTTTCCCCGAACCCATTTATTCTAATTTCGGTTAAGGACGAGAATGAATTTTTGATTAAGTCGGATACTGTCGGGATCAAGATTTTTTTAGAACGTCCCTGTAGCTTAAGTGAATGTGCCACGGAGCGAATCTTTTTGAATAGAGATGACATTAGCTGGTTCCCGGCTACAGTGACTTCTGATTATAAGATTGAGTTCCGGCCTTCATCGCTTTCTGAAGGAGATTATGTACTTACCGTAGAAGCAACCGATGCCAGTGGTAATAAAAGTGGAGTGGAACCCTATAAAATTAGTTTTAAAGTTAAGGAAGAGACTACTTTAATATTTCAGTCAGTATTTCCCAATCCGTCCTCTGCTTACTTTAATTTTACTTTTTTGCTCACCGGAAATGTTACACCGGATGAATTCACGTTGATCATCAATTCATTAGATGGCGCATTACAACAAAAGTTTGAACTCGATGATGTTTCTGATTTTCACATTGGATCCAATACTTTGATCTGGGAACCGCGTGATTCAGGGGGCAATAGTTTGCCTGGTGGAATGTATCTTTTCAGAATGAAGCTAAGTGCCAACGGACTTAGCTATTCGAACAGCGGGAAACTGGTATTGGTCAGGTAAAGAAACGCTGGACTATCGTTTCGGTTTTTTCTTCGCCTTTGGCTTGGGTGCCTGTTGGGTGATCGGTTTGCCTGAATGTTTAACCCTAAATGATTCTTTCGTCTGAATAATCCGGCAGATGCCAATTTCTGCCGAGAGGAAAACATCTCTACGAGCACCAAAAAGATCAGGAGCGCCTGGGTTTCCATCAATATCCGGAGAACCAGAAGGAGTCTTTAACTGATTAATATAATCCGTTTTTCGAGGATCAATTATTCCAAAATTTGCTCTTCCATCAAAATTCAAACTCCAATCATCGTTCAAATCAAAATCTGAGCGGAGCCCGATCGCAGCAAATAGTTGGAATGGACTAAACTTATCTTTTGACACATATTCTAGTTTGTTAACATCAGGAACGAAAACGCCATCATAAGATTGAACATACCCCGGATCTGTTGGTACACTTACACCTGCTGGGTATTTCAGTTTGGAAGGATCATGTGTTATGGTTTCCTTACCGCCAATCAAGAAACTCGGTGCGATGGATGCCACCAGACTTAGCCTAAAAAATGAGATATCATTGATGTGAATTTTTAAGGCAAGAGGAACTGTAAAGTAATTCATATTAATTTCTCTTAAGCCAACTTCGCCCCCCGTAGTGTTTTTTATAATGTAATCCTGACCTAGACGGACAAAGGAGGGAGTCATAGCAAAACCATAGCCGGTTTTATCATAACCGTAGAAGAAACCAACGGGGGTGCCTTTGATTGTTATTTTTTCGTAAAATCGTGGATCCTTACGAAGACCTTGATCGAGTGTAAATGGGATATTAAATCCTCCAAAGACTCCAAAAGATTCTACATTCTGACCGCGTACCAGATGAACTGTCACAAGCAGTAAGCTGGCCAATATAAACCTCATCTGCGTTCGTCTATTGTTTAGGTACTCTTAGGATCAACAACTAAGATAAAAAGCCAATTTTGTATAACCACAGAATTACAAAACTAAGACAAAAACCGGAACGATCATGGGCTTTTCTGGCTGTATTTGCAGTAATTTGGCATCTTTTGTAGGATAGACTAACTGATTTACGCTTAATGCTCAGAAAGCTTACCGATGGAATACAGTGGAAGAACAATATCTATGTTGCTCTTTTCCAACTGATTGCTCTTTTAATGGCATTGTATTCTGTGTGCCGGTTGGGCTTTTACCTTTTTAATGTCAATTTTTTTCCGAGTATGACGTTGGGAAGATTTTTCCGCATCATGTTAGGTGGATTGAAGTTTGACTTATCTGCTATTCTGTACTTGAACGCTCTGATTATTCTTTTGCTGATTATTCCCTTTACGTTTCGTTTCAATAAGAGATATCAGCAAATCATCAAGTATTTATTCATCAGTATAAATGCCCTTGGGCTTGCTGCCAATGTCGCTGACTTTGTTTATTATCGCTTCACTCTACGAAGAACAACCTTAAGCGTTTTCAATCAATTTGGAAATGAAAAGAATAAGGGGTTGTTATTTTTTCAATTCGTGATTGATTATTGGTATGCCGTACTTGTTTGGTTGGTTCTTGTATTTGTACTTGTTAAACTTTACAATCGAATCAACTATGTGGGTCCACAGTTAAAGAATAAGTGGGTTTTCTATCTGAGTGGACTGGCAGGAATGGCACTCATTGTCTATCTTTTTATTGGTGGCGTACGCGGAGGCTTTCGTCACAGCACCCGGCCGATTACGTTGAGCAATGCAGCTGAGTTTGCAACCGTACCCAAGGACATCAATCTCGTGTTAAATACTCCCTTTGCACTCTTGCGTACAGCACGCACCACTGTGATTGAGAAAGTTAATTACTTTAGTTCGGAGGATGAATTGGTGAAAGTATTTACTCCATTAAGAGTCCCAGCAGACTCAAGCCAATTCAAATACGATAATGTAGTGGTCATTATTCTGGAAAGTTTCTCTAAAGAATTTATTGGAGCTTACAATAAGGACTTAGAAAACGGTACGTATAAAGGTTATGCACCTTTTATGGATTCACTCATTGGAAGGGGCAGAGCTTATCAGTATTCTTTTGCCAATGGCCGCAAGTCAATTGATGCAATGCCATCTGTAATTTGTAGTATCCCTTCCATTGAAGTTCCATATGTACTGTCTCATTATTCAGGCAATAAAGTAAACAGCACTGCAACGCTACTGAAAGAGAAGGGTTATTACTCTGCTTTTTTTCATGGCGCACCAAATGGGTCCATGGGCTTTCAGGCATTTGCCAACCTCTGCGGCTTTGATGATTATTTTGGAAAGACGGAGTATGATAATGACGATGATTACGATGGCATTTGGGGTGTGTGGGATGAGAAGTTCATGCAATTCTATGCGAACAAAATGAATACGTTCAAGCAACCCTTTTATACTACCTTATTCTCCGTGTCATCGCATCATCCTTACAAGTTGCCAGATGAATATGACCGTAAATTCAAAGGAGGTCCAATGACTATTCACAAAACAATTGAATACACAGACTATTCACTCAAGAAATTTTTTGAGACGGCTTCTACCATGCCCTGGTTTAAAAATACACTGTTCGTATTTACAGCAGACCATGCTTCGGCAGAAATTCAATACAAGCAATACAATTCCATTTGGGGTTATTTCTCGATTCCCATCTTTTTTTATAAGCCCGGAGAAGATTGGTCTTCCTTTAAACCTGAAATCATTCAGCAGATTGATATCATGCCCACGGTGTTGGGGTACTTAAATTATGACAAGCCCTATATCGCTTACGGCCGGGATATTTTTCAGGATGAAACAGAGCCCTTCGCTTTTAATTATCTGGATAACAATTATCAAGTATTCATGAATGATTACTTGCTCCTTTTTGATGGTACTAAATCAAAGGCACTGTATGACTTTAAGAAAGATTTAGGTTTGCAGAATAACCTGATCTTCCAATTTCCAGACCAAGTTGTCAAAATGGAAACGAAACTAAAGGCATTCGTTCAACAGTACAATAACAGAATGGTAGACGATGATCTTACAGTAGAGGGGCCTCAGTTGAAAGTAGCAGGAAGCGCTATTAAGTAGGAGGGTAATTGGTCTTCAGTGATAAACATTTCAGATCGATCGTTGAATAATGATTTAGGCGAGATTGTGATATACCGTTTGCACATCATCATCACTCTCCAGAGCCTCCACTAATTTCAGCACTTCATCCTGCTCTGCCTCGCTTAGTTCTTTGGTAGTAGAAGGAATGTATTGCAGCCCTGCACTTTTGGAGTCAAGGTGTTTTAATTCCAAAAATTTGGCCATGTGCCCAAATTCGGTGAAGGAAGTATAGATGATGACTTCATCTTCTTCCCTTTGAATATCTTCAGCGCCCGCATCAATCAAGTCAAGCTCAAGTTCTTCGAGATTCAGTATTTCCGGTGCGAATTTAAAAACACCCTTGCGTTCAAAAAGAAAGCCAACGGTGCCGGAGTTTCCCATGCTACCTCCGTTTTTCGAAAAATGAACCCGAATATTTGCAACGGTCCGGGTAGGATTGTCCGTAGCACACTCTACAATCACTGGTATACCATGGGGAGCATAGCCCTCATAAATTGTCTCTTCAAAATTCTTCTCTTCTTTCGTGGAAGCTCTCTTTATAGCAGCATCTACTCGGTCTTTTGGCATGTTAAGGCCCTTCGCATTTTGAATGGCCATGCGCAGTCTTGGATTATTTTCTGGAAGCGGCCCACCTTGCTTTACGGCTATGGCAATATCTTTGCCGATCCGTGAGAACCCCTTTGCCATCTTATCAAAGCGGGCGAACATCTTATATTTTCTCTTTTCAAATACGCGTCCCATAGTAGCTCGTTATTTTCTCTTGTTGGTAAACAGGGCGTAAAAATAGAAAAAGTGCTGAAGAAATTGAAGCTTAATTCTAGATGAAGTGGGTATTGACCTTTGTCACAAGCTCGTAGCACTAAACGTATCACCTTGTTTGGTGTCACCTGTCTCAAAACCTTTGCGAAACCATCTCACCCGTTGCTCGGAAGTTCCATGCGTAAAGGAATCAGGTACAACAGAACCTTGAAACTGTTTTTGTAAGCGATCATCTCCTATGGCAGAAGCCGCATTAAGCGCTTCTTCCATGTCACCAGATTCCAGGATACTACTCATTTCATTTGCGTGATGGGCCCATATTCCCGCAAGAAAATCAGCTTGCAGTTCCAGCTTTACTGAAAGCTTGTTGTATTCTTCTTCGCTCAGTTTGCCTTGCATAGCGTGAACTTTATCAGTAATGCCCAGCAAATGTTGAACATGATGACCCACCTCATGAGCAATCACATAGGCCTGTGCAAAATCTCCGGGGGCATTGAGTCTTCCCTGCAGCTCTTCATAAAAACTTAAATCGATGTATACTTTTTCATCTTCACTACAATAGAAGGGGCCAGACGCTGCGCTGGCAGAGCCACACGCAGATTCTACACTACCACTGAACATCACCAAGGTTGGATCGCGATAGTCTGGCATAAGTTGGTGCCAGACATCTTCCGTATCGGCTAGTACTACCCTTACAAATTGAGCTTTCTCATTTTCTTCCTCACTGGGAGCAACGCTTAATTCTGTTGAGTTACCTGATGAGGAATTCGTCTGTTGGAGCAGGGTTAATGGATTTGTGCCTGTTAGCCAGCTAATAATCAAGACAATGACAATCATACCCAGTCCGCCTTTAGTAAATAATCCACCGGGTAAACCTCCACCTCCGCCACCACTTCCGCGTTGATCATCTACGTTAGTACTTTGTCTTCTCCCTATCCACCGCATTCCTTTAGTATTTAAGATGTTGAAGGTAATAATTAAAGATTCTACTTATGGAATTTGAAAAAGTTTTTTTCGCGCTCCCATAGGGGTCTGTCTCACTTGAGTTGTCATGAAGCAAATGAAACAAAATAATGCTATGAAAACTTTAGTCAATTCTATCGCACTGCTAATGATTACAGGCCATTTGGCCTTTGGACAGGAAATTCAAACTGTGTTTAAAAAGGGCAATTCCTCCGGTGGGTACGGTGCCATTACCAATAAATTCACCACCATTAATGGTGAGTATGCCAATCTTTCAGGGATTTATGGCGGCTGGTATGTCAACCACCATTTTTTGCTTGGCTTTGAGGCAGTAGGATTAACAAACGATATTGAAGTGCCCTTGGAATTTAGTGCAGACCCCTCCCGGAATCTGAGCTATGGATACGGTCAGTTTGGGTTAATGACGGAGTACGTTCTTTCCTCGAATAGAAGGGTGCATGTTGCTTTTGATCTTTTCTCAGGGGCAGGTTTTACGATGCAATACCCAAGATATGACTGGCAAAATGACAATAACTACCAGGGTGATCAGGTCTATGATGAGAATTGGTTCTTTGTAGTAGAGCCTGGAGTACAACTGGAAGTTAACTTGTTTAAATGGATGCGCTTTAGCCCGGGCATATCCTATCGGGCTACCTTTGGAAGTAACGCAACTGGTCTTGCTGACAATTCGCTTAGCAATGTGTCGTACAATGCTACCTTGAAGTTTGGTAAGTTTTAAAGAAAACTTGCTTAATGGATGATGTTAATAAAATAACCATACGACATTGCGAGCACCAGCGCAGGTATGTGTGACGGGGCGAAGCAATCCCATTATACTGGGGATCGCTTCGCCCCACCTGCTTCCTTCGCAGATACTCGCGATAACGGAAGATTGTTAGTTTTGCGTTACAATAAATTTATGTTTGGCCATTTTTCAAATCCTGCTAGGAATTAAAAATTATTCTGACTTGATTGGATGATCAACAGATAATTCAATGAAATCAATTTCAAACTGTTTGATTCTCCTGGTCATCAACCTGATATTCATGTCGTGTCAGAAGCCCAAACCGCTGGATTTATCAAAGCAAAGCATAATTCCCAAGCCCGTTTCTATTGTATCTACGGATGGAACATTTTCACTCACCAAAAATTCAGGCATTTATGTTGACCGTAATGATGAGGTAAAAAAGGTTGGAGATTTTTTAGCAGACAGACTGAATCCAGCTACGGGTTTTGCGATTCAGGTTTCTCCTGACAATGGGGCATTACATGATGGAGGAATTTATCTAAACATTATAAAAGATATTCAGCTTGGTGAGGAGGGCTACGAACTAGTCATTACCGAAGAGGCTGTGAGACTAATAGCCAATCAGCCGGCTGGATTATTTAGGGGAATACAAACTCTTCGGCAATTATTGCCTGCAAGCATAGAATCATTAGAAGTTCAACAACGTGATTGGCCAATAGCAGCAGGCACCATTCGCGATTACCCGACTTATTCATGGCGGGGATCCATGCTTGATGTTGCCCGTCATTTTTTTAGCGTAGAAGATGTAAAGCGATTTATTGATTTGATATCCTATTATAAAATGAATGTCCTTCACCTTCATCTTACCGATGATCAGGGCTGGCGTATTGAAATTAAATCGTGGCCGAACTTGGCTGTGCATGGAGGTAGCACGGAAGTAGGTGGTGGAAAAGGCGGCTTCTATACACAAGAGCAATATGCGGAAATTGTTGATTATGCACAGCGTCACTACATCACGATCATTCCGGAGATTGATTTGCCAGGACACATTAATGCCGCCCTGGCTTCTTATGGAGAATTGAATGGTGGTACGATCGTTCCTGAAGAGGGCAGGATTAATATCTCTTCTTCAAGCATTCTCGATGGAAAGACGCGGCCTACCGAATTGTATACGGGCACAAAAGTAGAATGGAGCACGTTGCGTGCCGAGAAGGAGGTTACCTTTAAATTTGTGGATGATGTACTGCGTGAGTTAGCAGCCATCACACCAGGTCCTTATTTGCACATCGGTGGAGACGAAGCATCTGTGACCAAGAAAGAAGACTACATTACTTTTATTAATCGGTTTCATAAAATGGTAGCGGCTCACGGTAAGCAGATGGTAGGGTGGGAGGAAATATCACAAGGGGATATCACTAAAAACGTAATTGTTCAACATTGGAAAGCGCCAAAATATGCTCAACTAGCTGTTGAAAAAGGGAGTAAGCTTATCATGTCTCCCTCCAGGAAGACATACCTTGATATGCAATATGATTCCACCACTAAGCTTGGACAACATTGGGCTGCCTATATAGAAGTAGACAGTTCTTATTTGTGGGATCCCGCAATGTATGTTGAAGGAGTGACGCAAGAAGATATTCTTGGGGTTGAAGCTCCCCTCTGGTCCGAGACCGTGACCACCATGGATGAGATTGAGTTTATGGCTTTCCCCCGCCTTTGCGGTATAGCGGAGATAGGTTGGTCACCCTCTGCAGGTCGTACCTGGGATGAATATAAATTGCGATTGGCAAACCATGGCCCCCGGTTGACAATTCTGAAAGTTGACTTCTATCGATCAAAACAGGTGCCCTGGATCGATTGAGTTGACTGGCTTGGTTTAAATTCGAAAACAAATCGAATTAGATACAACTTTTCTGAACTTTATCACATCGTGAAGGAACTTAGCCATTCATTAGTGCTATCAATTAATAATCCCATATTGAAAACCTTATACAAAATCGTCTTTCGCGGATGGAGTACGGGATTAGCCTGCTGTTCCGATTACATTCTCGGTCTGATTTCAGGACTTTGCCTTTTAATGATCTACTCTTGCAGCCCTGACGGGACAAAGAAGGTAGATCATATGGGCGATGTGGAGCAAAATCTAAGCAAACAAGATCTGATGCTCAGACTAGACAAGGCGGTTGCCCCTTACATAGATAGCGGGTTTGTTGGGGTTGTGCTCGTGGCTGACTCAAGCGATGTAATTCTGAATAAAGCATATGGAAAAAATGGGTCGAAGTTGAACCCCAATACAGCCTTTTGGATTGCTTCGAACACAAAACCGGTTACGGCCATTGCCATATTAAAATTGGCGGAGGAAGGGAGGCTTTCTGTTAAAGACTCTATTACAAAGTATTTTAAGAATGTTACGGCAGATAAAAAATCGATTACCATTGAACAGTTACTGACGAATACATCTGGTTTACCAAGTGACTTTGTTTGTGAAGGTGAACAAAATAGCGAGTTGGCCATGAAGAAAATCCTTTCTCAAAATTAATTGCGCTGCCGGGAAAAGAATTTAACTATACTAATGATGGCTACATCTTGCTGGCAGCTATCATAGAAAAGAGCAGCGGAATCAAGTATGAATCGTATGTGAGAAGCACAATTTTCATCAAAGCAGGAATGATCCATTCGAATTTTTGGGGAGACGATGCAGCCGTGGTTGATCCTGTGAATGACTCCGCCCAATACCAATTATTTTATTCTAAGATATTCAAAAATGGTAAGACATTAGAGAACTGGAACAATAAGGGTGCAGCGGGAATAAGCAGTACGACTGGTGATCTTTATAAAATGTTGGTTTCCCTTAAGGAGGGCCGGCTATTGGATAAGAATTCATTGAAAGAGCTCTTTATGCCTCGGGTTGAGGTTGATCACATGAATGATGCTACGTTATCCTATGGTTATGGTTGGGCCATTGTTCACTCTAAAAGCCAGGTAGTGGAGATCAGACATCGGGGAAGGGGAGATTGGATGCATAATAATAGTATTTTCCTTTTGCCGAATGATTTAATAGTTATGGCCTGGTCTAAGGACTCGGGACCGAACACCACCAACTGGAGTACCGAAGTTTGCAATAGCATAATTAAAGATATTATGTCGGTGAAAGAAGAGTAATCCTTAGCCGTTGATGTAAGCAAGACAGTTCTATAACGCTGGCCTTTCCAGCTCTGATAAGGAGTTTTTTTCCAAAATTTATTTCCTAACTTTCTTTTATGAACCGTCTCATTACAGGGCTATTGTGCGTGCTGATGGCCAGCTGCTCACCTCAAAAAAAGGAAACTATGTCTTCATCTGATACGATTACCAATCAACTTCAGGTTTATTCTTTGGAGAACAAAAACGGATTGAAGATGACGGTCACCAACCTGGGGGGTCGAATCATTTCACTCTGGGTTCCTGACAAGAAGGGTGAGCTGGCCGATGTTGTTTTGGGATACGATTCGGTAAAACAGTACATCAACGGTAATCCCTTCTTTGGTGCCATGATAGGTCGCTTTGGAAACAGAATCGCCAAAGGGAAGTTTAAACTCGATGATAAGGAATACACGTTAGCCATCAACAACGGAGCGAATGCCCTTCATGGCGGACCAGGTGGGTTTCATAATGTGTATTGGAAAGCGCAACGCGATTCAGTTGCACCGAACATGATAACCCTTTCCTATGTGAGTAGCGATGGAGAGGAGGGTTACCCCGGAGAACTGACTACAACGGTGGTGTATTCTCTTAACGATAACAATGAATTAGGTATTGAGTATACAGCCACAACCAACAAATCAACGGTTGTAAATCTAACCCACCATTCTTTCTTTAACCTGGCAGGAGAGGGTAATGGTGACATCTTGAATCACGAATTGATTATCAATGCCGATGCCTATCTGCCCATTGATGAGGGATTAATACCAACCGGTGAATTGAAGAACGTCTCTGGCACTGCGTTTGACTTTCTCAAAGCACATGCCATCGGTGAGCGCATCAATGGGAATGATATTCAACTTCAGTATGCCAAAGGCTATGATCATAATTTTGTACTCAACAAAAAACCCGGAGAATATGAACTTGCGGCTATTGTAGCTGAACCGATTTCAGGAAGGATAATGGAAGTATGGACTACGGAGCCGGGCCTTCAGTTCTACTCTGGCAATTTCCTCGATGGAAAAGATGTGGGAAAAGGGAATAAGCCTTATCCCTTCCGCTCGGCATTCTGTTTGGAAGCACAACATTTCCCGGACTCGCCCAATCATCCCAATTTTCCGAGCACACGTCTGAATCCAGAAGAGACCTATCTCCAGAAGACAGTATATGCGTTTAGTGCAGTGGAGAAGTAAAGAGAAGCGTTAATTCAAACGCGAAGCTATTGATAAATAATTTTACCCATAGCTTTAATTTGGTGTGGTCCGATTCCACAACAACCTCCAATGATATCAGCACCCAACTCCATCCATTCTTTTACCATTACCTCACAGGAAGATAAATCCGAAAGACCCGACCAGGTTTTGCTCTCCGCATGGTAGACGGCTCCTGAATTAGGATACACAACTATTTTTTTATCTCCCGATTTTGTTTTGATGGATTGTATCAATTCTGAAATGTAATTGGGGGAGGTACAGTTCACGCCAATGGCAAAAATCCTGGGATGATGGACAAGGAAAGCTGCGCACTTTTCGATGGGCGTTCCATCACTGATGTGTTTACCGTCTTTGCAGGAAAAAGATATCCAGGCGGATTTGTTACTATTTTTTAGAATTGCGGAGAGCACCCTGGCTTCCTGAAAACTTGGAATGGTTTCGCAGGCGAGAATATCTGCCGTTGAATTATCCAACAGCTTGATTCTTGGTTCATGAAAATCAGTAAGCTCCTGATCTGAGATCATATAATCGCCCCGATATTCCGAACCATCTGCCAGGTAGGCACCATAAGGACCAATGCTGGCAGCGATCAATGGTTTTAATGAATGCGGATGGGATGACATGAAAAGACTTCTTGCTTCTTCCGCTAACTGAACTGATTTCAAGATCAATGCATTGGCCGAAGGCTGATCATAACCGATCGCCATAAACCCCGGAAGGGTGGCCTGGTAACTGGAAGTAATAATACATTGAGCACCAGCTTCAAGATAGGCTAAATGGGCAAGGATGATCGCTTCCGGGTTGGCTTCCAGCAAATTTGCACTCCATAATTTTTGATTCAGATCACACCCTTGCCTTTCCAATTCATTGGAAAGACCACCGTCTAACAATAGGGGATAGGTAATCGTCATTGATTGGTCGAAATTAAGAAAACTAAACTTTATACTTACGCTGCTAGAAATAAATTAAGCACAAGTTGTGTACCTGTCGTATTGCTATAAAATAAAGTCAATTTTACTGATCCAATCAAATCTTGTAAAATTATAATTCTCCAATAGCAGTCATGGATAGGATGGTAAAAATACCAACCAAGCGAAAGACATCTAATCAATTTGCTTTGGCGAGATTATAGATTATTTCCCAGTTAAACTTTACAAATTGATGTAACGCTTCTTCAAGAATTCTCTCCTGGTCACTATGGGCGCCAAATCCTTTTGGACCATCTTCTGTGTCAGTCATGGGGCCAATGCCATAGCATTCCACACCCTTGGCTCTTAAAAAAGACATGTCGGTTGCTCCGGTGAGCAACGTTGGGATGGTCACGGTGTTGTATATTTTTTTAGCCGCATTTTCCGCTACTAGAAAAGCTTCCGTATCAAGTTTTGACGGGCGGGACGAAGGCCTTCCGCCAAAATTTGGTATAATTTCTACTTGCGAGTCGTTGATCACTCTATCCATCTCATCAAGAAGCCGCGGCATGTCTTCGTCCGGAAGGGCACGTATATCCAATGTGGCTTCCGCTTCACTTGGAATTACATTACTTCGGTATCCGCCTTTGAAAATGTTAGGTGAAATAGATGTCCTTAACATCGAATAGGTCCTTGGCTCTTTGGCTGCGAAATATTCCTGGGCAATATCCGCGCCCTTTCCGCTTAGCAACGCTTTATATCGATCGGCCTCTTCGGGTGGACTAATCGCGGCTAATCGTTCGAAGAAACTGCGGGTCGTTTCGTTCAGTCTCATGGGAGTTTGCCATGAAGAGATTTTAACAATAGCCTGTGACAAATGGACAATCGCATTGGCCTGCAAGGGTACTGAACCATGACCTGACGGACCTCGCGCTACTAGCTTTACTCCCTTCCCCATTTTTTCTGTTGTTGCAATTGTATTGTATTTTATTTTTCCCCCAGGACGTACCACCCCACCACCCTCTGCAAAACAAAACTCTGCTTCAATTTCCGGCCAATGCTCGTTCACCATATATTCAATACCGAAGCGTGCATCACCTTCCTCCCCTGACTCCGCTAAAAAAATTACGTCCCGGTCAAGTGTAATATGGAGACGCTTCAAGAGCAGCATCACCATGAGCCCGCTAACAACGTTGTCCTTATCGTCAACGCTACCTCGTCCATAAACATAACCGCCTTCCCGGGTTGCTGAAAAAGCAGGATATTTCCATTTTGTTGAGTCTATACTCACTACATCGGTATGACCCATGATCAATACAGGCTTTTTCTTTCCATTCCCTTTTATTCGGGCTACCAGGTTGGGCCTCTTCGCATCGAAGGAAAACACCTGGGTCGAAATCCCTTCCTTATCAAGAACTGATTTCAAGTACTCCACTACCGGTGCCTCACTACCCGGAGGGACACTGGAGTTAACCCGAAGAATGGCTTGAAAGTGCTTCATGGTCTCTTCTTCCAACTTTATCCAGTCGGGCTGTTTAATTTGAGCCTGAGTCAATGAACAGAGAAATACCAGGGCAGGAATCATAAATGAAAAGCGCAGAGAAGGGTGCATGGGTAATTGGTTTAACTGTAAGATAGATAAATACGATTTAAATGGAAGCTGCTGTTATTTCTTTCGCTTACTGATTTTTGCTTCTGGTAAATGGTCTATTGTAATTTTTACTAATTTACTTAACCATTGACTGTCTTCAATTTTGTCCTCTATTAAAAAACTTGGTTTAGCTCCTTCGTAAGGAGGTGATTCAATAGGGCTGCCAATAAACACTCTCCCTTCATGTGTTGGTTTGATAAATAGCTTGTTATCACAGATTACTCCAAAAAGTTTTCCGTCACTGTATACACCATATTCTCCAAACATTTTCTTAGCCGTTATTGTCCCTGTTTTTTTTATTTGCGCTGTCACAAAGTCAACAAAATTTTGGTCTGATGCCATACTAACTGATCTTTAATTGGGGAAACGAAATATAATAACTAAACTTCAAATTTACACTTCACTCACAACTGGCTTAAACACAATGTGCTTGTTGCACAACTACTTCATAAATATACGAATGAGAATTATCTTGCGTTATGCAAGGACGAAAAGCTTTTGAAGAGAAACTCTTCACCAATTTTCAGTTATCTGACCGGGTTCCGGAGGATAATTTTATCGTAGGTTGATGGATAGAGCAGACTTATCAATGGTATTTATTTATGGTTGCCTATTATTTTCTTGTACTCATAGAAACTTTGCTTTGGGATTCTTTCTTGCGTTTCAAAATTTACATGCACCATACCAAAGCGGCTTTTATAACCGAAGATCCACTCAAAATTATCGAACAGGCTCCATACCGTATAACCGTGGAGATTGGCACCATCTTGTTTGGCTCTTAAAGCGGCATCGATATGTCGTGAGATATAATCAGCACGCAAAGCATCATTAACTTTTCCATTCACCAGTTTTTCATCCCGTTCACCAAAGCCGGCACCATTTTCAGTGATAATCATCATGGGGTTGTTGTATTTTTCTTTTATCCACATGAGCAGTTTATACAAATACTCCGGTCGAACAGCACCGTTGAAAGCTTTTACGGTGTCGGGGTTGTACCGCCAATTTACTCCGAAAGGTGAGAATTCATCTGCTTTCACGTATGCGGGCGAATAAAAGTTAACGCCTAAAAAGTCAGGTTTATTTTCACCCAATAATTTGTAGTCTGCGGCAGAAGGTCTGAAAGCAGAATTATATTGCTGGTACAGGGTCAAGATATCTTTCGGGTAGGTTCCTGTATAGAGGGCGTCCAGAAACCAACGGTTGTGCAGGCCTTCTTGAATCATAGCGGCCTTTTTATCGGCCTCACTATTTGAATCAACAGCTATGCTTGGGGATAAACTTAAGGTAATACCAATGCTGCCGCCCAAATTCATAGTATGATAATTTCTGGTAGCTCTGGCATTGGCTAATAATAAATGGTGAACCGCAATCACTCTTTTGCTGAGTCCTTCATTTGTAAAACGAAATGGATCTTGCTTGTTGATGATATTATGAACCAAAGGTTCGATTAAGAAATTGTTGATGTATGGTTCATTGAAGGTGATGAACTTCTTTACCTTCTTGCCATACGATTTAAAAACAAGGTTCGAATAGTTTTCATACCACGCTACTATTTCCGGATTCATCCAACCCCCCTTTTCTTCGAGTGCTTGAGGCAGATCCCAATGGTATAACGTGATCATGGGTTCGATTCCATTCGCCAGCAAGTCATCGATAAACTGCGTATAATGTGCCACTCCTTTTTCATTCACTTGACCGATGCCTTCGGGAATTAACCTTGTCCATGCTATGGAGAACCGGTAACAGTTGACGCCCAGTTCTTTCATCAAAGCAATGTCTTTTAAATACTGAGTTCTGTCGTAGGCATTAATGGCGACATTGCCAGTATGGATTTCTCCGGCAAACATGGGGCTTTCGGTCACATGATATTTGTTGGTGTACACATCCCAGTTACTTACACCTTTTCCGTCTGTCTGGTACGAACCTTCCACCTGGTAGGAGGCGCTTGCCGTTGACCAGATAAATTTTTCTTGCGCGAAGAGCGATGCCTGCATGATTAATGCCAATAGCAAACCAACAATTGTTTTACGAGTCATTGTGTATTTATTTGAAAAGATAAATGTCAATAGAAAATGTGAAGAAATAAAGGTTATTTTCTGTTTATGCCTAACCCTTCAAGCAGTCAGGCGTCTGTTACTAATTCACTTTTTGTTGGAGCCGGGAAGATTGCCTCTTTTCACACCCTGCATAAAAAATATAGTTTCAAAAATTGTGATAAAATGCACAACAAGGTACTAGGAGGGTTGAGTAGCCTATAATCGGCAATTGAACAAATTTTAATGGTAGATTTTGTAATTTGGCCTTTATGAAATCATTCTTTACCGATCCATCAGCGTACGGGTTTGTCTGCCTCATGGCTCTTACCGCCTGCAGTACGTCTGTAAAAGAAACCAACCAAACCAAACGGCCTAATATCATTGTCGTGTTGGTAGATGACATGCGCTGGGATGAGTTTGGTGAAGCGGGGCATAATTATATCAAGACACCCAACATTGACCGCATTGCCAAAGAAGGCGTCCGATTTATAAACGCATTCTCCACCACTCCCCTCTGCTCACCCAGTCGCGCGAGTTTTCTCACAGGCCAATATGCTCATACCAATGGCATTGTAGATAATCAGGCACACAATGAACTGAGTCATCAACTCACTACGTTTCCAAAACAACTTCATGAAAGTGGTTATGCCACCGCCTTCATCGGCAAGTGGCACATGGGCAACGATGATACACCACGCCCCGGGTTTGATTATTGGGCTTCGCTGCGTGGGCAGGGGGAAGCAACGGATCCGCTGTTGAATATCAACGGTCAACAGCAAACGGTGAAGGGATATGTTACCGATATCCTCATCGATCAGTCGCTTCAGTTTATCAATCAAAAGCGTGAGCAACCTTTTTTATTGTATCTCGCTCACAAGGCGCTTCACCCCAACATGGTGCAGCGCGATGATGGCAGTATTTCCAGTATAGCAGAAGGTGGTTTCGTGGCGGCCGACCGGCATAAGGGTATGTATGACTCTGCAGTATTTACCCGCAGATCCAACTATAATATTCCTCCTCTGGATAAACCCGCGCTAGCACGGAAGATTGCCGGTCTTCCGCTCCTGAGTGCAGAGACGTCAACGAAAGAAAAAACCATTCGCGAACGCAGTGAGATGCTCATGGCCGTGGATGAAGGACTGGGCGTAATACTTAAGAATCTTGAAGATAAGGGCGAACTTGACAATACCATTGTCGTCCTCACCAGCGACCATGGGTATTGGTATGGAGAGCATTGCCTGGATGAAGAGCGAAGGCTGGCGTATGAAGAGGCCATTCGCATTCCCATGCTGGTCCGCTATCCATCGCAAATTAAAGCAGGCTCTACCTCCGACCAGATGGTTTTAAGTATTGACCTGGCGCCTACTTTATTGGAGATGGCCGGAGCAACTCCAGGTAATCAGTTGCAGGGTAAATCGTGGGTGCCGATTTTCAATGAGACAGTCAACGACTGGCGCAACTCCTTTCTGGTGGAGTACTATAGCGATATAGTTTTTCCGCGCATGCTGAACATGGGTTATAAGGCGGTGAGGAATCAACACTATAAATACATTCACTATGTGGACCTGGCGGGAATGAATGAACTCTATGACATCGTCAACGATCCCTATGAACTTCATAATGTGATTGATGACCCAAAAATGGCTACCGTACTCGCGGAGATGAAGGAAGAGCTCAACCGGCTATTGGAGGAGACGGGGGCAGAACGGTTGCCGTGACGGCTCGGCATTTTTGGACCGTAGAGAAGTACTTAAGCATCTGCTCTCAGCACTATTGCACCGGATGGGAGCACTCGAGCATCGGCCTTCAGCACTATCGGACCGGACGGGAGCACTCGAGCATCGGCCGTCCGCACTTTTGCACCGGACGGGAGCACTCAAGCATCGGCCGTCCGCACTATTGCACCGGACGGGAGCACTCAAGCATCGGCTGTCTGCACTATTGCATCGGACAGGAGCACTCGAGCATCGGTCGTCAGCACTTTTGCACTGGACGGGAACACTCAGGCATCGGCAGTCAGCACTATCGGACCTGAACCTTCCTAAGATTACTTGACACTTTTGAGGGTAGTTACTAAAAGTGTTTTACAGGGTTAGCGTTTAATCCTGA
>JANNRV010000054.1:0-9041 GCA_031401775.1 Bacteroidia bacterium
GAAACCATTCATGAGTGCAATCTTACAGGCCACACTGGCACGCAGCGTGCGATAGGGTATACTCTCTTTTAAAAGTTGAGCATCGTATTCTTCGGCTGTAATATCGCCTTGCAGCAAAACGTGAGTATGGCAATCGATAAGCCCGGGCATCACTGTTTTGGTCGACAAGTCGATCACGGTTGCTTTAGCAGGGATTTTATCCCACTCAATAATATCTTTAATGAGATTGCTCTCCACCACAATTGCTTTCTTCCCAAGAGATTGATCTGACTTTCCATCAATCAATTGGCCACATTTAATAATTGTGGTTTGGCCAAAGCCCTGGATGCTTATAACTATAAAGAGTAGGAAAAATACTTTTTTCATTTTTTTGAAAGTTAACTTCCCATAATTAGGTAATTCTAAAGTGAGAATCAATTGATTTCGTAATGAAGGGTAGCCACAGATGATGTAAAGCAATGGATTCCAAAAATACTTTGTGTCCTCTCTTCCGGATAGGGTTTAGGGTGAGGCAATAAAAAACAGTTTTTGAAATCCTTTGCAGGCCTATCTTTTTATTTACTTTGCGCCCTAAATTCGTAAGCGATGAAATATGACGTATACGGCATTGGTAATGCCATTGTAGATATAGTGACGGAGGTTGAGCATGATTTCTTTGAAAAAAATGCAGTGGAGAAGGGCGTGATGACATTGGTGGATGAAAAACGTCAGCTTGAACTGATGAAAGTCATTGATATGAAGAAAAGTAAAATGTCGGGTGGAGGTTCTGCAGGGAATACCGTAGTCGCACTTAATCAGTTTGGAGGAAAAAGTTTTTTCTCTTTTCAAGTCGCTCACGATGAGTTGGGTAAATTTTTCTTAGAAGACTTGAAAAGAAATGGTGTTGATACGAATTCAAGATTTGAGAATTGTCCTGAGGGTCATTCCGGCAGATGCCTTGTCATGACATCGCCTGACGCACAACGCACCATGAATACATTTCTTGGGGTGAGTTCCTTTCTTTCACCCGAGCATCTGGATGAGGAGGCCATTAAACAATCAGCTTATGTCTATCTGGAAGGTTATCTCGTAGCGAGTCCCAAAGGATTGGAGGCAATGAAAGCGACAAAAAAATTGGCCGAAAAAAATAAGGTGGAAGTGGCACTTACTTTTTCAGATGCCAGCATGGTTAAATACTTCTCGAAGCAAATGGAGGAAATCGTGGGTGCCAGCGTTGACCTCTTATTTTGTAATGAAGAAGAGGCGATGATATTTACGGGCACGGATAGCTTACAGGAAGCGCGAGAAAAGCTGAGGCAGGTAGCCAAACGATTTGCAATTACGCTGGGAGCCAATGGAGCACTGATATTTGATGGAGATACTTTTATTGAAATTGAACCGTACAAAGTCAGGGCGATTGACACTAATGGAGCAGGAGATATGTTTGCGGGTGCCTTCATGTATGGGATTACGCATAAACATAGTCATGCAGAGGCCGGTAAACTGGCTTCCCTGGCTTCATCTCACGTGGTAACGCAATGGGGACCGCGATTAACCCCAGATCAGGCAAAAAAGGTGATGGCGGATTTGATTTGAATAGTAAATTGTCCATGGTCAATTGTCCATTGACGATGGACCTACTGAAAAACCCTTTTCAACATATAGACGTTTTAGTATTTTAGTTTTCCCATTACATAAACCCTAATCTATGACACGAAAAATAATAATGTCTCTCGTGGGCTTACTGGCAATGGTTCAAGTTGGTCTTGGCCAGGCCCGTAAAATTGAGTTTACAGAGTATAATCTCGATAATGGAATGCACGTAATCCTGCACAAGGACAACACAACTCCCATTGTGGCAGTATCTGTCCTTTATCATGTAGGATCAAAGAATGAAAACCCGGAAAGAACGGGCTTCGCACATTTCTTTGAGCATTTACTGTTTGAAGGCACAGAAAATATCAAGCGTGGTGAATTTGATAAATACATCACCTCCGCGGGCGGAACAAATAATGCGAACACCTCTAATGATCGCACTTTCTATTATGAAATACTTCCCTCCAATCAAATGGAACTAGGGTTATGGTTGGAATCGGAGCGCTTGATGCATGCCAACATTGAACCCGCGGGTGTTGAAACGCAACGCGAAGTAGTGAAGGAAGAAAAACGTCAGCGAATGGATAATCAGCCTTATGGCAGTATTCTTACCGAAGTATTGAAGAGAGCATACACTTTTCACCCTTATCGTTGGCCAACAATAGGTTCCCTTGATCATCTCAATCAGGCCAAACTGGAAGAATTTATTGATTTCTATAAAACATTTTATGTTCCCGAGAATGCTACACTTTCTATTGCTGGAGATATTGATATAGAGCAAACGAAGATCGCTGTCGCTAAATACTTTAAGGATATTCCAAAAGGAGGCAAGGCAATTCCACGGCCTACAGTAGTTGAACCTGCACAGACTAAAGAAGTTCGGGATGTGGTGCTTGATAATATCCAGCTTCCTGCAGTGGTGCAAGCGTATCATATGCCTGCCCAGGGAACCGATGATTCCTACGCATTGGATATGCTAAGCACACTGCTTAGCGGGGGACAAAGCTCTCGTATGTATAAGGCATTGGTGGATGAGCAGAAGAAAGCCTATACAGTTCAGTCTTTTCCATTTTCATCCGAAGACCCCGGGTTGTATCTCGCTTTCGGCTTGGCCAACGTTGGTATCAATGTAGATGACCTTGAAAAAGCGATGGACGCTGAAATTGAAAAGGTAAAAAACGAACCTATTGCCGATAAGGAATTTCAAAAAATACGCAACCAGGTAGAAAGTCAGTTTGTACAACAGAATTCTTCGGCCGTTGGCATTGCCGAGCAACTGGCCAACTACCACGTTTATTTTGGAAATGCCAATCTGATCAACACGGAAATCGACAGGTATATGAAAGTAACACCGGCAGATTTGCAACGCGTAGCAAAAAAATATTTGAATAAGGAAAATAGAGTAGTACTTCACTACTTACCCAAGTCGGCTCAAAATAAACCGGGAGATACGCAAATCAAAAAAGACAATTGATTATGAAGAAGATAAATTTAATCATCGCTCTTGCCTTGCTATCCTTAGCCTTACAGGCACAGATAGATCGCACCAAAGCGCCCAAACCTTCTGCGGCTCGCGAGATAAAGATTGGAGAATACCAATCCTTCACACTCAAGAATGGTTTGCAGGTTTTTGTAGTAGAAAACCACAAGCTTCCAAGAGTACAGTTTACGCTGCAATTAAAAAATGATCCTTTATTGGAGGGTGATAAAGCGGGCTATGTTTCCATTGCAGGTGACTTGTTAGGTACTGGCACGAAAACAAAAACAAAAGCCCAATTGGATGAAGAGGTTGATTTTATCGGAGCCTCTTTGAACACATCTTCAGGGGGAATCTTTGCATCCAGTCTTACGAAACACACCGGAATATTGCTTGGTCTGATGACCGATGTACTTTATAATCCTGCCTTTTCACAAGATGAATTGGATAAACTGAAAACTCAAACTTTATCCGGCATCACGGCAGGGAAGGACAATCCTAACGCAATTGCTGCAAATGTGCGTGGAGCTTTGGTCTACGGAAAGGGACACCCTTATGGTGAAATAACAACTGAAAAGAGTGTCGGATCCATTACGCTGGAGGATTGCAAAAACTATTTCAATACGTACTTCAAACCAGGCAATGCCTATTTGGTAATTGTTGGCGATGTGGATTTCAAAAATGGCAAGGTGTTGGCTGAAAAATATTTTACAAAGTGGACTGGTGGAGAAGTAAAAACACAAACATTTATAAAGCCGGTTGAACCAACGAAGACTTTTGTGGCGCTGGTAGATCGTCCCAGTTCTGTTCAGTCAGTCATCAATGTTTCTTATCCTGTAGAATTGAAAACAGGAAGTTTGGATGCGATTAATGCCAGAGTCACTAATCAAATATTGGGTGGAGGATTCTCCGCTCGCCTTAACCAAAATCTTCGAGAGAAACATGGATACACCTATGGATCAAATTCACAGCTCTCAGCGGATCACCTGATTGGAAATTTCAATGCCAGCGCCAGTGTTCGAAATGAAGTGACGGATAGCTCTGTGTTCGAATTATTAAATGAACTGAAGCGTATCGGTTCGGAGCCGGTTAAGGAAAAAGAAATAGCGGATGCAAAGGCTTCTATTTCTGGTGCCTTTGGCAGATCTCTTGAAAGTCCGCAAACCATTGCCAGCTTCGCGTTGAATACAGCCAAATACAATCTACCGAAAGACTATTATAATAATTACCTAAAGAGCATTGATGCCGTTACAATAACCGATGTTCAGGCTACAGCCAAAAAATTAATCAAACCAGATAACGCCTATATTCTTGTGGTCGGCAAGGGCGCAGATGTGGCCGACAAGTTGAAACGCTTTGGAGAAGTTCGATACTATGACATTGAAGGGAACAATTATATCCCCTCTAAAATAACTCCACTACCCGCAGGCCTTACAGCAGAAAAAGTTATAGCCAACTACATAGAGTCAATTGGTGGGACTAAGAAATTAACGGAAGTGAAAAGCATTAAAACATCCTATAAAGCCAACGCCATGGGGATGGAAGTGAATATGACCATTGTCAAGAAGACAGGCAACAAAAGTGTGCTTGAAATAAGTGGAAATGGTATGACGTTTCAGAAAGTGGTTTGCAATGGAAAAGATGTTTCCATTTCGGCTATGGGTCAAAAGCCTCCGGTGGATGCTAGCATGAAGGAAAAGACAATCTATGAAAGCGCCATAATCCCCGAATTGGGTTTAGCTGCAGCCAAAACAACATTAATCGCTATAGAATCTGTCGAAGGCGCAGAAGCATATGCCATTGAATTAGTTCTTCCCTCAGGAACGAAGTCCACTCTATATTACGATACGAAAACGGGCCTGAAGATTCAGGAACTTGAGTCAATTGAAAGCCCACAAGGCAATGTCACTTCATCGACAAAATATCTTGATTATAAGGAAGTCAATGGGATAAAAATCCCACACACCTTGTCCCAAAATCAGGGACCGATGAGCTTTAAGTTTGAGTTGATCAAAGTGGAAATAAACCCGGTGGTTGAGGATGCCCTTTTTAAGTTAGATTAACTGAAATGGGTTGGTGAAGATGGAATCAAAACTTCTATTTTTTGACATTTAGAGCAGATTTGACTGGGTTTTCAATGAATCATTTAGGTCGCATCTTGCAAATCCGGAAAATCGTGGTCATTTTTGCAACCCTTTATTCATTAGCAATAGGTATTAAGACAATATTATGAAGCGTACATATCAACCCTCCCGTAAGAAAAGAAAGAATAAGCATGGTTTCCGTGAGCGCATGGCAACAGCCAACGGCCGGAGGGTATTGGCCAGCCGGAGAAGAAAAGGGAGAAAGAAACTTACCGTTTCTGACGAAAAGACCCTAAAGCATAAGTAGCCCAGTTGGGAGTAAGTCTCCCTGAAAGGGATTAATTTTAATCTCATGGGGAAGTTTACTTTCAAAAAGGAAGAAAGACTCAATAGAGAAAAATGGATAAAGGAACTCTTTGAAAAGGGTTCCTCTTTTCATTTATACCCCTTCCGCGTCATCTACCTTCCTCATCCCGATCCCCTACATCCGGTAAATCAGGTGCTGATTTCTGTGTCAATAAGAAACTTCAAAAAGGCAGTCGATCGAAATCTATTAAAGAGACGCATCCGGGAAGCATATCGGCTTAATAAGCCTGACGTATCTTTGAAGGGTAAATGGCTCATTGCTTATATTTACATAGGAAAGAAAATAGAACCCTCTTCGGTTATTCACAGCAAGCTGCTAATGACATTTGACAAGATGTTTAAAAAGGAAAATGAGAAATAAGTTCAGAATAATATTCTTCGTTTTTGCAATCAGTCTACTGGGGCTATTTGCCTTTGCCGGCCCCGGGGAGAAGTATTTCGATATCGCTAAGAGCCTGGATATTTTTGCAACACTCTTTAAAGAAGTAAATGCCTACTATGTAGATGAAGTTGATCCTAAAAAATTAATTAACACGGGTATCAGGGGAATGTTGGAATCACTTGATCCGTACACCGATTTTATCCCGGAGGAAGATTTAGAAGCATTTAGTATTCAAACTACAGGGCAGTATGCAGGAGTTGGAGCGCTCATTGGAGTCATCAACAAGAAAACAGTAGTAACAGAACCCTATGTTGGTTTTCCGGCACATCGTGCAGGGCTGAGGGTGGGAGATGAGTTAATTTCAGTAGATGGACAAAAGGTGCAGGGTAGAGGAACCGGAGAAACAAGTGCCTTACTGAAAGGGAAACCACATACAGAGGTCGAAGTGGTCGTTAAAAGAATTGGCCAAAAGGAAGAGCTACGTTTTAAAATTATTCGTGAGAAAATAAAAATAAATAATATCAGCTACCAAGGCCTTCTAGACGAGAACATTGGTTATATAAAATTGGATGACTTCACGCCCGGTGCAGCGAAAGAAGTGGAGAATGCTTTAGTTCAATTGAAAGAGAAAGGCGCAACGAAGATAGTGCTTGATTTGAGAGACAATCCTGGAGGCCTTCTCTACGAAGCGGTCAATATTGTAAATATTTTTATACCAAAAGGTCTCGAAGTGGTGGCCACCAAAGGTAAAGTTCAGGATTGGAATAAATCGTATACCGCCTTGAATAATCCTGTTGATACAGAAATCCCATTGACTGTTCTGACCAGCGGAGGCAGCGCCTCGGCTTCAGAGATAGTTGCAGGTTCACTGCAAGATTATGATCGGGCAATTTTGATTGGGCAAAAAACTTTTGGTAAAGGATTGGTTCAAACAACTCGTCAGCTTTCCTATAATACTCAACTAAAGATCACAACGGCAAAGTATTACATCCCCAGTGGCAGATGCATTCAGGCGATTGATTATGCTCATCGTAAGCTCGATGGATCAGTAGAAAAATTTGCTGACTCATTAAAAACTGAATTTAAGACGAAGGCTGGCCGTAAAGTATTTGATGGTGCAGGCATAGATCCTGATATGATTGTATCAAACGTTCCCACCGGAGCGATTACTTTTGAGTTGGTCAATAGAGCAATGATTTTTGAATATGCTACCCAATACTGCAGTGAACATCCGGAGGTGCCAGTTTCAATGAAGAATTTCAAAGTCACAGAAGCCGAGTACGAAAAATTCAAGGCTTGGCTTACAACAAAGAACTTTACATATACTTCCGAGTTGGAACAGCAAATGGATGAGTTGATTAAAACGGCTAAGAATCAAAGATCGTATGCGGAATTGCAGGATCAATTGACTTCGCTCAAACAGAAAATAACTTCATCCCGAGCAACAGACTTAGTAAGGTTTAAAGATGAAATCAAACGAGCACTAGAGATACAGATTGCTTTTCATTATAAACTAAATGAAGGACAAACAGAAGTTTCCTTGGAGGGTGATCCCGAGATCAACGAAGCAAAGAGAGTTCTGGCAGACAATAGCGTTTATAAAAAATTATTATTGCCCCAGTAATGTCAGTGCTATTAAGCCTGGAGACATCGACTTCCGTTTGTTCAGCAGCGCTCCATGAAGACGGGAAACTTCTGGCAAGTCAAGAATCACATATTCCGCAGTCTGCATCTTCCAAGCTTGCGGTGATGATTGATCAGCTTTTTAAGACGACAAATAGCCTGCCCGATTCGATTAAAGGAGTAGTTATTTCAGAAGGTCCCGGTTCGTATACAGGACTAAGAATAGGCGTTGCAACGGCAAAGGGCCTTTGTTTTGCACTTAATGTTCCTCTGCTGTCAATCAACACATTGGAGCTGATGACCTATCAAGTGATTTCTTCCCCCTCTCCTCTGGAGAGGGGGGCAGGGGGTGAGGCCCTCTTTTGTCCAATGTTGGATGCCCGTAGAATGGAAGTCTATTGTTTAATTGCCGACCGGAAATTGAATGTTTTGGAGCTAACCAATGCCAAAGTAATCGATGAATTGAGCTTTGAAACCTTGTTGGCAAAAAATGTAATCTACTTTTTTGGCAATGGGGCTATCAAATGCAAAAGTTTGATCACACACATGAATTCAAGATTTATTGAGGATGTGATTCCATCAGCTTCCACCTTGGGTGAATTAGGATACAAGAAATTTCAACTAAATCAGATGGAGAATGTATCTTCATTCGAGCCTCTTTATTTAAAAGATTTCGTTGCAAAAAAACCAAAATCGGTTTAATTGTGTTTCAAATCTATGGATGAAATTATTAATCGCGTTTCAGCAAGTCCACTAATAACTTTTGACCTTGAGGAGTTATATTCCAGGGGGGATCGAATGGTATTCGATATAAAAGAGCAACTCTTCGAAGGTGTAATGCTGAAGGAAAAAGATTTTCGTGCCTTCATAAAAAATCACGATTGGTCTCAATATAAAGACAAGAACATGGCTATTGTTTGCTCAGCCGATGCAATCGTACCTACTTGGGCGTATATGTTGCTTTCAGTTGCACTTCAACCCCTTGCATCCTCCATAATCTTCGGAAGTATTGCCGAACTTGAGTCACATCTTTTTAATCGATCACTTTCTGCTATTGATTGGCAACAATACAAAGACGCCAAGGTTGTCATCAAAGGCTGCAGCAAAGTGGCTGTTCCCATTTCCGCTTACGTTGAAGTAACGAATCGCCTCCGTCCTATTGCTGCCAGTATTATGTATGGCGAAGCTTGTAGCACCGTGCCTCTTTACAAAAGGGCAAAGACGGAATAGTCCTGCTTTTCATCAGATAACTCCATGAAGCCAGTTTGTGCACTCATTACCGCTCAAAAGAGTTCTTTTACTCAATTCTGAGCCCCTAACCCTCCTAAAATCTTTTCCGCAACTATTTGCAGAAACCCAACTGACTGCTATCTTTGCACTCCCAAATCAGGGTCTAAGGGAATTGGAATGGGTTTGGAGTCTCAGACGGAGGCGAAAAGAGGGAGGAGGAATCTTCACAAAAAATCAGGGAATAGAATCATTTTTTAAACTCTCTCACAAAATGGTATCTGGCATCAATGTGCCTGGTTCTTCC
>JANNRV010000055.1:0-3907 GCA_031401775.1 Bacteroidia bacterium
GAACAATGGAAAGTGTTTTTGGGGAAACTTAAGAATCCGTCTGATGAAGTGAATGTTGGCCTGGTCGGTAAGTATGTAACACTACCCGATGCCTATAAATCCATTGCTGAATCGTTTATCCATGCCGGTGCAGAGAATGATTGTAAAGTGAATGTGAAGTGGATTTCATCTGAAGAAATTGATAAGGAATCGGTTACGCGCGTACTGGAAGGACTTGATGCCGTGCTGGTGGCACCCGGCTTTGGTGAGCGCGGGCTTGAGGGTAAGATTGAAGCCATCCGGTATGTGCGCGAAAACAAAATTCCTTTCCTTGGTATTTGCCTGGGGATGCAATGCGCTGTGGTAGAGTTTTCCAGAAATGTATTAGGGATTGATGCCAGCTCTACCGAACTCAACCCCAAAACGAAATATCCTGTCATTGATATGATGGAGGAGCAGAAAAAAATTACCACCAAGGGTGGCACCATGCGGCTGGGGTCGTATGACTGCAAGCTGAAGAAGGGATCGAAGGCGTATAGTATTTACGGAGATGGTCTCATTCAAGAGCGGCACCGCCACCGCTATGAGTTTAACAATAAATACCTGGAGCAAATAGAAGCGGCAGGGTTAAAAGCAGTTGGAGTTAATCCAGAATCAGGTCTGGTGGAAATTGTCGAGTTGAAAGACCATCCCTGGTTTATCGGGGTACAGTATCATCCGGAGTTAAAGAGCACCGTGCTCAATCCTCATCCTCTTTTTGTAAAGTTTGTGGAGGCGGCATTGGCGCATAAGAAGGTTAGTAGTAAGTAGGGAGTAGTAAGAAGTCGATGGTCAATGGTCGATGGACAATGGTTAATGGACAATGGTTAATGGACAATGGTCGATGGACAATGGTCGATGGACAATAGTCAATGGACAATGGTCAATGGACAATGGTAGATGGTCGATGGACAATAGTCGATGGTCAATAGTCGATGGTCAATGGTTGGTCGATGTACCATGGACGTTTGTGTTAGTTTTTAGATAAGGTTATAAAGCGTATTAGATAAAGTACTATGGATAGGAATTCGGCAATAGGTTTGTTTCTCATTGGGGGGTTACTGCTTTTGTATTTTAATTTTTTCTCCCCCACTCCTGTGCCTTTGGAGCAACAGCCCGCGCAAATTACTACTACCGATTCGGGTAATAAGGATTCATTGTCCGGCTCATCGATAAAGCTCCCCGTTACTGACAGTGTTAAGATTAAACAGTATGGAAATCTTTCTTCTTTTCTAGGCGGGACTGAGAGTACCACGCGCCTGGAAAATCCTGATATGATCATTACTCTTTCCAACCGCGGAGGAGTGATCAAAAATCTGGAGTTAAAGAAATATAAGACCTATGGCCAGCAACCATTATTACTTGTTGCTCCGGAAAATAATTCTTTCTCCCTCACCGCCATGTATGAAGGAAAAGAAATTGATCTCTACTCTTTATACTATACGACAGAATCCCGTAAGGTCGGTGATACAACTCTTGTCAGTTTCGTTGCGCGCATCAGCGAAAGTGCTTTTATCAAACATGTTTACTCCATCCCTCCTTCCGGTTATAAAATTAGGTATAAAATCGAGTCGCAAGGATTGAGCGGCCTGCTTGCCGGAGAGCATCTTACGTTCCTTTGGAAAGACAAGATTCCACTTCAGGAAAAAGATCTTCAAGACAGTCGCGTAAAGACTACCGTTAATTATTATTTAACCAACGGTGAGTTTGACGGACTTAGTCAGGCGTCTTTAGACAATGAATCTGATGCCCTTGCCGATCCCATCCAGTGGGCGGCTATCCGTCAGAAGTTTTTCATCAGTTCTATCATCGCACGCTCTTCCTTTTCAGGAGGGGAAGTGAGCACGTCTGCCAATGTCAATGATTCACTTCTTGTAAAGACGGCTACTGTAAAACTATTTATCCCCAAGGCGGACGTCATCGGTAACAAGGCTAATTTCCAGTATTACTTTGGACCCAATGATTATGAAGTATTAGCCGATGTTGCCCCTGAGTTCCAGCTTAATCTTGACCTCGGCTTTCCTCCGGTGAATTGGATCAATCGGTTTGTTATTATCCCTATCTTCAATTTTCTGGAGCGGTACATCAGCAACTATGGCCTCATCATCGTCCTCCTTGTTCTTTTCATCAAACTTCTGCTCACCCCACTTTCTTACAAGTCGTATATGGGTATGGCCAAGATGAAGCTGCTGAAGCCGGAACTTGATGTGTTGAAAGAAAAGAATGGTGATAACATGACGCAGATGCAGCAGGATCAGATGAAGTTGTATCAGCAGGCGGGAGTCAATCCTTTCAGCGGTTGCATTCCGTTGCTCTTGCAGATGCCTATCCTCTTTGCCATGTTTTATTTTTTTCCCGTGAGTATTGAACTACGGCAACAATCCTTTTTATGGGCAGAAGATTTATCCACCTATGATTCCATTCTCAGTCTTCCCTTCACCATTCCGTTCTATGGTGCGCACGTCAGTTTGTTTGTGTTGCTGATGACGGCTTCTACGCTCGTCACCACGTGGCAGAATAATCAGATTAGCACTGTAACCGGTCCGATGAAGTCGATGGGCTATATTATGCCGGTGGTGTTTATGTTTGTGCTTAATTCTTTTTCTGCAGGACTAAGTTTTTATTATTTTGTTTCTAATCTTTTAGGCATTGCCCAGCAGGCCATCATCCGCAGGTTTGTTGATGAAAGTAAAATCACCGCGCTCATGGAGGAGAATAAAAAGAAAGCAGCCAGCGGAACGGGAACGAAATCCAAATTCATGACCAAGTTACAGGATGCCATGAAGGCCAGCGAAGAAGCCCGGAGGACCAATGAGGCGAAGCGGAAGAAGTGATGGAAAGATTTGAAGATTTGATGATTTGAAGATTTGATGATTTGATGATTCGAAGATTTGAAGATTTGATAATTTGAAGATTTGAAGATTTGGTGATTTGATAATTCGATATTACTCTATTCCGATTGTGAATACCTTGTTGACAGTAAGTGGATAAGTCTTTGTTCCACGAGCGTTCCACGAATCCCTATTCCCTTATATTTGTCACCCACCCATCCCGATAGGTATCGGAACGGGGCTATTTTTTAAGCTTAACAACATATCATGGGCAAAATTATTGCGATCGCGAATCAAAAAGGGGGTGTAGGGAAGACTACCTCTGCCATTAACCTGGCGGCCAGTCTGGCGGTGCTGGAATACAAAACCCTTTTGGTCGATGCTGATCCACAGGCTAATTCTACTTCAGGACTGGGCTTGAATCCGAAGGAAATCAAGACGGGTATATACGAGTGCATGGTGGAAGGTGCTGATCCCCGGCTTGCCATCGTACAAAATGAGTTAAAGTTTCTCCACATCCTTCCTTCGCATATTGACCTCGTTGGTGCTGAGGTTGAAATGGTAAGCATTGAGCGCAGGGAAGAAAAAATGCGTGATGCGCTCTACAAAATAAAAGACGATTACGATTTTTTAGTTATTGATTGTTCACCTTCACTGGGTTTGATCACCATCAACTCGCTAACGGCTGCCGACTCTATCATCATCCCGGTGCAATGCGAGTACTTTGCCCTGAGGGACTGGGGAAATTATTGAATACGATTAAAATTATACAAACGCGACTGAATCCAAAGCTTGAGATCGAGGGAATCCTTTTGACCCTGTATGACTCCAGAACTTCTCTGGGTAATCAAGTGGTGGAAGAAGTGCGTACCCATTTTAAGAGCATTGCCTTTCATACAATCATTCCCCGCAATGTGAAGTTGAGTGAGGCCCCCAGCTTTGGTTTGCCCGTCATTGTACACGATGCTGAAAGCAAGGGAGCCATCAGTTATCTTAACCTGGCCCATGAGATTTTGGATAAAAACGGACTTTCAAAATGAGCAAGAAGAGAGCATTAG
>JANNRV010000056.1:0-6487 GCA_031401775.1 Bacteroidia bacterium
CCTTTCGAAATCTTTTCTGCATCCCATTGATAAAGAAATTTAGCTTCTACTGTCCAATCCGAAAGAGCCTTGTGTGCCAGGTACTTAATGCCTTGATCTGTCCCTAAGGTATCGGGAAGATATTGGTTGAATGCCGCACGATAATACTTGTTGTATAGACCACTTGCGGCTTTGCCGGCATCCGCAGCAAAAGCCCAGTTTTTACTAGGATAAAATTTATAGGAAAGGGCAAACGGATCTCCAAACTTGAACCCAATACCCTGATAGGGATACTTGCTTGCCACAAAAATAGGACACATAATCAATGCCTTGCTACGCGTAACATTAGGGACACGATAGCGACCGCTTACTACACTCTTTGTCTGAGCGTATGCGGCCATAGCCCCAAGCGACAGGGTCAGCAATACGAGGAAGGGTTTTACCAAGCGCATTAGAGCAAATATAGCTTTTTTGCCCTTATCTAAGGATAAATGGTCGAAATAGGAGGCTAAGTATCAAACTACCTCTTTGTATTGCATTTTGTGGAGTTGGGCATAATACCCTTCGTTATTCAGAAGTTCTTCATGCCGTCCAATTTCTTTGATCTCACCTTTATCCAAAACAATAATTTTATCTGCCCTTTGAATGGTCGATAGGCGATGGGCAATCACTATGCTGGTGCGGTTGACCATCATTTTCTCAATCGCGTTCTGTATCATTTCTTCCGTTTCGCTATCCACCGAAGAGGTGGCTTCATCCAGAATTAAAATTCGCGGATCGTAAACCATGGCACGGATAAATGACAATAGTTGTCGCTGACCGACTGAAAGTGTAGCTCCACGTTCCATTACATTATAGCTAAGCCCTCCGGGAAGTCGTTCAATAAATTTTGTGGCCCCCACCAGATCAGCTGCGTGCATGATCATTTCATCGGTAACCTCAGGAGCACCCAGAGAAATATTATATTTTATGGTATCCGAAAAAAGAAAAACATCCTGAAGGACAATGCCAATATTTTTACGCAAGCTGTTCAGATCAAATTCTTTGACATCTACCCCATCAATTTTTATAGCACCACGATTTATTTCATAAAAACGATTGAGCAAATTAATGATCGATGATTTGCCAGCACCCGTAGCCCCTACCAGCGCAATGGTCTCCCCGGGCTTGATTTCCAGATTAATATCTTTTAACACATATGCTGAATCGTTATAAGCAAACCAAACATGCTCAAAACTCACTTCTCCTCGTACTTCTTCAGGCTGATAGTGGCCGTTTTCCATCACATGCTCCTTGTCATCGAGCAGGTTGATAATTCTTGATGAACTGACAATACCCATCTGAAGGGTATTGTAACGATCCGCAATCATGCGGATGGGTCGAAAGAACATTTGAATATACATGATGAACGCCATCATTGTTCCTACTGTGATTCCTGTCTCTGCCTGATTGATAACTCCTTTCGCCCCATACCAAACGAGTAAACCAATACCCATGGCTGCAATAATCTCTGCCACCGGGAAGTAAATGGAGTAGTAGAGAACTGATTTCAAATTGGAGTCCTTATGCTCTTGATTGATGGTTCTGAACTTTTCAAATTCTCTTTTTTCACTGCCAAAAATTTGAACAATGTTCATTCCGGTAATATGTTCCTGAACAAATGAATTGAGATTTGAAACGGCATTGCGAACATCATTAAAAGCAACTTTTATTTTTTCTTTGAAAATGTAGGTTGCCAACAACATGAGTGGAATGGTGGATAAACTTACCAGTGCCAGGCGCCAATCCGTGAAGAACATGAAAATCAAAATAAATACAATTTGAAGTAAGTCCCCTGCCATCGCAGCCAATCCTTCACTGAAAACATCCGCTAGTGTTTCTACATCAGAAATTGTGCGCGTGACCAAGCGACCTATGGGGGTCTTGTCAAAAAACTTAAGTCTAAGGTTAACTAAATGTTCGTAAAGCTTGATGCGGATATCGCGGATTACAAACTGCCCTATCCTTCCTGATATGTAGGTATGAATGTATTGAACCACCGAGCCCAGCACCAGCAGGAATAAAATGAGCAACATGATATTGACCATGCCCCAATAATTACCCACAGCAACATGTTTGTCCAATGTGTATTGAATCAGCAGCGGTCTGAGAGGAGTCAGTATTCCTAACAACAAGGTGAGGAAAACCAATATATAGAATCGGCCTTTATATGGGCTGACAAATTCCAAAATGCGTTTAACTACACTTAAGTCGATAATATTCCCACTGCTTACTTTTTCTTTTTCCATGGTCTCACCGCTTCTCTTTTCTAAAGAAACACAGCACTAATTTTTTACTTGAATACTGATTTTGAATATTTTACACTCTTTAAATATAATCCTTCAGGAGGAACATTCATGCCCGCTCTCTTTCTGTCTTTACTGCGAATGATTTTTTCAAAATCCTGAACGGTAATTTTCCCTGTTCCTACATCAAGCAAGGTTCCTACAATGGCCCGTACCATGCCACGAAGAAAACGATTAGCAACAATCGAGAAAACTAGTAAATCACCTTTTTGATTCCATTGTGCTCGTTTAATATCACAATCAAAATGATTAACGTCTGTCTTTACTTTACTAAAACACTGAAAGTCATGCATTCCAATCAATAACGCAGTTGCCTTATTCATGTTTGGAATATCCAGGCCCCTGAAGAAATAAAATGCAAACCCGGTAAGAAAGGGGTCTTTTACCCTTGTTATTCTATACTCATAAACTCTTTCGCGCGCATCATAGCGGGCGTGTGCTTCAGGCCTCACGGATAGTATGTCAGAGATCATAATATCTTTTGGAAGAAAGGAATTGAGTCTAATCAGAAAAGGAGCTTTGTCAAATTCCTTTCCGGTATCTAAATGAAAAAATTGCTGAAGACAATGAACACCGGCATCGGTTCTTCCGCTGGCTACTATATCAATTTTCTCGCGAAGCAATTTACTCAAGGCATCTTCCACAATATGCTGCACTCCAATAGCATTCAGTTGATTTTGCCAACCATGGTAGTTTGCTCCGTTATAACTGATTTCGAAAAAGAAACGCATCCTAATACAATGAACAATTGACAAGGGACAATTTGTAATTATTTTTCATTGTCAACGATCATAAATTTTCATATACCACCGCTGCCCCTTGCCCCACTCCTATACACATGGTTGCTAATCCGTACTTTACTTTTCTTTTTTTCATTTCGTGGAGAAGCGTTGCGCTGATACGCACGCCACTGCAACCGAGAGGGTGACCGATGGCAATCGCACCTCCATTGACATTGACGATGGCTGGATCCATCTCCAGATCGCGAATACAGGCTAAAGATTGAGATGCGAAAGCCTCATTTAATTCAATCAATCCGATATCACTCATTTTCAAACCTGCGCGCTTCAATGCTTTCTGCGCAGCCGGCACAGGGCCAACTCCCATGTACGCAGGATCTACTCCGGCTATGGCCATCGAAACAATAAGAGCCATGGGTTTTAGATTAAGGCGCTTCACGACATCCTCATTGGCAATCAGGCTTACTGCAGCACCATCATTGATTCCTGAAGAATTGCCTGCCGTTACCGTTCCGTTTTCCTTAAAGGCTGGCTTTAGTAGAGCCAATTTATCAAGGGATGTTTCGCGTGGATACTCATCTTTATCAAATTGAATAACTTCTTTTCCTTTTGAAACGGAGACGGAAACAATCTCTTCGTTAAATCTTCCTGATGCTTTTGCCTTGGCGTATTTCTGTTGTGAGTCAAAAGCAAATGCATCTTGTTCTTGTCGACTAATCTTCCATTTCTCTGCTACGTTCTCAGCCGTCTCACCCATCGAATAGGGATGATACAGTTTAGAAAGTTTAGAATTGATAAACCGCCAACCAATAGTAGTATCAAAAATTTCTGCTTTGCGCGAAAAGGATTCTTCCGCCTTGCCCATGACAAACGGAGCGCGACTCATACTTTCAACGCCTCCGGCAAGATAAACTTCTCCATCCCCTGCAGTAATTGCTCGTGATGCATCCATTATTGCCTGAAGGCCCGAAGCACAAAGACGATTCACCGTAACTCCTCCTATTTCTTTGGGTAAGCCTGCCAATAGTAAACCCATCCTCGCGACATTGCGATTATCTTCACCTGCCTGGTTCGCTGCTCCAAAAACCACATCTTCGATCAGCGTTGGATCTACTTCCGGATTTCGCTCGACCAGTCTTCTGATAACATGTGCTGCCAGATCATCGGGGCGAATTGAAGCAAGCGTGCCGCCAAATTTTCCAATGGGTGTTCTGAGGATATCAATGATGTAGGCAGCTTTCATTATACAGTTTGAAGATGCAAAGTTCGGGATTCGGAAGGAAGGATCAAATTTTGAATTTTGAACCTTGTGTTGGTACCTTGCCACAAGTTAACGCAAGGAATATATGTGGCAAAGAATTCAGTCGGTGTTTCTCGGTTTAGTGATTTTAAGCCTGTCCGTTGCCATTTTTATGCCCATTTGGGTTCATGTCGATGGCTCCAGTGGCATTTCACATGAGTTATATCCGTTGCATTACACCATTAAAGAAAACGGCCAGCGTAACTCAACATACTTTCCTTATTCTGCTACGGCCATCCTCATGGTGGCTGCCATTACTTTGGCAGTGATGGAGATTCAACGTTTTAAAGACAGAGTGGCTCAGGTGAAACTTGGTACGCTAAACTCATTGATTTTAGCCGGAGTCATGATTAGTTCCGTGGTATTTGCCAATCAGTTTTCTAAAGAATTCAGCGCAGACTGGAAGTATGGTCTTGGTCTTTATCTGCCTTTTGTGGCGGTCACCTGTAACTGGCTTGCGATTCGTTTTATTCGGAGGGATGATAAATTGGTCAGGGATTCTGACCGTTTGCGATAGCATAAACATAATACTTCCTTTTCTGTTTTATAGTTAAATTAACTCATCTACTACTATGGCTCAAACTTTCCTCGGCCCTAATGCTGTAAATACCAATAGAGACCTACCCAAAATTGGGTCAACAGCTCCTGATTTTACATTAGTTACCAGTGGACTTAAACCTGCCCATTACAAAGATTATGCAGGCAAAACAATTGTTCTCAATATCTTCCCAAGTGTTGATACCATTACGTGCGCCACCTCTGTCCGTGAATTTAATAAACGTGCAGCTTCACTGACCGATACTGTAGTATTGTGCGTATCCAAAGATCTACCTTTTGCTTTAAAGCGCTTCTGTGGGGCAGAAGGAATTGACAAGGTTGTTACCTTAAGTGATTTTAGAAATGAAGGATTTTCCAAAAGCTATGGCGTGGAATTAATTGACGGAGGATTCAAAGGACTTTGTGCAAGAGCAGTTATCGTCATCGACCAACAAGGTAAAGTGAAATATACTGAACTCGTTCCTCAAATTGGCCAGGAGCCCAACTATGAGGCGGCTTTGAAAGCGATATAAAGTAGTTTAATTTAGATATAGCAAAAACCCATCAACTACCGTTGATGGGTTTTTCATTGTAAAGCCAATCCTTTTCATTTATCTTTTGATTCTAAACCTATTTCACTATGAAATTTTGTGCTTTTATCCTCCTGATTTTTGTTACCTCATATAATTCGTATTCCCAATCGCCCACCCGGTATTACATAACAGCCGATCGTGTATTTGATGGCGAGGTCATGCATGAAGGATGGGCTGTGATTGTTGAGAATGATAAAATCATTGCCGCAGGGCCAAAGGATAAAATAAAAGAACCCGCGGGAGCCATTAAAATCAGCAAGCCTAATTCTACTTTACTTCCCGGATTAATTGAAGGTCACTCTCACTTGTTACTTTATCCCTACAACATCACCGACTGGGATACCCAGGTGCTAAAAGAAACCGATTCGTATAGAACGGCAAGGGCAACCGTCCATGCAAAAAATACTTTGATGGCGGGGTTCACTACAGCCCGTGACCTGGGAACAGAAGGAGCGGGTTATTCCGATGTGGCGCTGAAGCGTGCAATTAATGAAGGTATTATTCCGGGCCCAAGATTGATGGTGGCAGGACGTGCCATTGTATCTACCGGATCGTACGGACCGAAAGGATACGACTCTGATATGGAGATCATGTTGGGAGCTGAACCAGCCGATGGCAATGATCTTATTCGTGTGGTGCGGGATCAAATTGGCAAAGGAGCTGATTTCATTAAAATCTATGCCGACTACCGGTGGGGCATAAATGGAGAAGATCAGCCCTCCTTTACACTGGATGAACTAAAAATGATCAATGAAGTGACGCGCAGCAGCGGACGCGACATGGTTTGTCTTTCCAAATCAAAAGAAGCAATAAAGCGGGCCGTGTTGGGAGGTGCCGTAACCATTGAGCATGGTGATTTTATCGATGTGGAATTGGGCAAGCTAATGAAGGAGCATAATGTCACGTACATTCCTACCATTTCTGCTGTGGATATGATCACGCAATACCGTGGCTGGCAGAAAGGCAAAACACCAGAACCTGCCAATGTCACCA
>JANNRV010000057.1:0-2504 GCA_031401775.1 Bacteroidia bacterium
CTCTGGATTCAAAATGCTTGTACACGAGTATGTTTCCTTCCGTCATCCCTGTAAACTCACCTCGTATGGAATAAGACGGAACATAGTCTTTATCCAGTGGCACCTCCAGGTACTCACGTCCACTTATATTTTTGTCTTGTATAATGGCCACTTCGGAATAATTCTCTTTACGGTCCACAATTTTCTCTTTTTCACTAGAAGACAGCGCACCTTTTCCTTTTTTTGTGACCAGACTAGATACTGAATAGATTCCTTCAATGGTACCTACACTGGTTTTGTCTTTGGCGAAATAGAGTTTAACTATTTCATTGAAGTTTATCTGCTCATACGGGTTCACCTTACGACTTTGCTTCATTTTGTAAAGCTTGTCGATAGAACATGAGGTGGTCAGCACAACAACAGGGATGATCCATTTGAGCGTGGCCTTGAGATTCATTTCTTATTTAAAAAACAATGTCCTCATACTTTCCTTTGGAATACTTGCGGCAGGTAAGTCTTCCACTTAATGCAACTGGCTTAAAAAGAGATTTACCCAAAAACATACGAACACATTCCTGAATGCCCTCAGTAATGCTTGGATGCGGGTGCACACACTCTGCCAGTTCTTCAATACCCTTATCCATTGATATCAGCACTGCCACGGCTTGTATGGCGCTGCTGGCATGATTGCCTACTACCTTCATGCCCAGTATCTTCATGTGATCATCGCACGTTACCAATAGTTTAATAAATCCCTGAGTATTACGTTTGGCTATGGCGCGTGGAATAGTGCTGTATTCCAGTGTTACCACCTTGTAGTCGATCCCCTTCTCTTTTGCCTGAGTTTCATTTAGGCCTACTCCTGCCACTTCAGGACTGAGGAACATAATCGTACTGATATTTTCATACACCAGTTTACGGTCGGGCTTACCAAATATTTTCTCCACTGCGTATCGCCCCTCGAGTTCCCCAACATTCACTAAAGAAATATCCGCTGTGAGATCTCCAACAGCATAGATATTTGAGACATTGGTTTGCGTGTCGTTGTTATCAATACCACGCTTGGTAATGTTGATGCCAACTTTATCCTCCCATAAATCTTCGAGGTTGGCGACACGACCAACGGATACAAGCGCTTTCTCCACATTAAAAATTTCACGGCTGCCATCTGTGTATTCAAGCTCGTACTCTACCCTGCCGTTGACAATCTTCATTACTACCAGTCGTGAGTTTCGATGAACCAACACACCGTTATTCTCCATGTTCCGCTCAACTATACGCACCACATCCTCATCCTCAAACGGAAGAATGCGATCTCCTTTATCAATGAGGTGAACCTTAGTTCGGCCAAAGCCACTGAAGATAGTTGCGTACTCGCAACCAATTACCCCAGCTCCCACAATCACCATGCTCTCAGGGAAGTCCGCCATTCCCTCAATCCCTTCGCTTGTCATCACAATTTTTTCATCGATTGGCAATTCTGGTAAGTTTCTGGGGCGGCTACCAGTGGCCAGAATAATATTCTCAGCATAAACAATTTCCTTTTTAGCGCCATTCACTATTTCAATTTCATGTTGAGTTAGCAGTTTGGCCTCACCTGTTTTGAACTCGAGCAGGTTTGCATAAGGTGAGTTGCGTAGCTCACGCATGTGCTCTTCCAACATACCTTTGCGTTCACCAACAGCCTTTTGCACTTCCGACTGAATTTCCTTATAGCTAATACTAGGCACTTGTATGTTGTAGCGCTTTAGGCTTTTGCGAAAGGCGGATGCTTCCCGCGAAAGTTCCCACCACGTTTTGGAAGACAGCGCGCCATTTGTGATACCCGCTCCTCCCACCTTATTCCTCTCAATCAACATTACTTTCTTTTTGAAATCAAGGGCTCGCATAGCCGCGGCATAGCCAGCTGGTCCTGCCCCAATAACTACAAGGTCAAAGCGTTTCATAGACAATCTGTATTTCCTTAAAAATTAAGATATTTACCTTAAATTAGAAATAATAGTTCATAATTTGATTAAGGACTTGAAACCCTTGGAATATTAATGGATAGCATAGCAAATCTTGATAAGGAATTATTTCTTTTCTTCAACAGTTTTCATACGGAAGGATTAGACGCTGTTATGTTGTTGATCACCAAAACTGAGTTTTGGACTCCGCTCTATCTGCTTCTTATCTATCTTATCTTTAAGAAATACAATACAGAAGGTTGGCTTATCCTGGCAGGAGCAGCCTTGGCTATCCTATTGTCAGATCAAATAACATCAAGCCTTATGAAGCCCTTCTTCGAAAGATTAAGACCTTCTCAAGAGCCATCACTACAAGGCATTGTTCATTTGGTTGATGGTTACAAGGGAGGGCTTTATGGATTCGCATCTGGGCATGCGGCCAATACATTTGCAACTGCCTTCTTTGTTTGGCTTCTTTTCAAAAATCAGTACAAGTGGATTTGGACTATTTTTATCTGGGCAACCTTAATGACGTATACCAGAATTTATTTGGGCGTTCACTATCCTGGAGATATTTTG
>JANNRV010000058.1:0-5731 GCA_031401775.1 Bacteroidia bacterium
AGGAAGCGGGTGGCGCGATGCCCGTCCGACCGGAATCATCCGTGCGGGCGATTCCCAATATTATGGGATTGCTTCTCCCGATAGCGATCGGGATCGCAAATGTCGCATGGTTATTTTGCGTAACCTCAGTTAATCTGTAACTTAAATCATCAATTTGGCGTCCAATGGCCGTGATCACAATAGAGGAAGAGTATTTGATTATCGACCGGATATTGGCCGGAGACCGCCAGGGCTATGCCGAATTGGTAAATAAATACAAAAGTTATGCATTTACCATTGCGTTCAAAATTCTGGACAACAAGCCCGAAGCGGAGGAAGCTGCCCAGGATGCGTTTATTAAGGCGTTTCATTATCTAAAAAACTTTAATAGGCAGGCAAAATTTTCTACTTGGCTTTATCGTATCGTGTTCAATACAGCAATTAGCTATAAAAGAAAGAGTCATCATCAATTTCAAAGTATAGAAAACAGCATCATCGAACATCCACAGGAAATCGACAGCCTTGAAAAAGATGATAAACAAGTGTTTGTAGCTCAGGCAATGAGTAAATTGAATGATGCCGATAAGCTGGCCATTCAGCTCTACTATATAAAAGAGTTTTCGCTGGATGAGGTGGCAGAGATGTTGAGCCAGAATATCAACACAGTAAAGGTAAGAATACACCGTGCGCGACAGCGATTAGCGGATGAATTGAAAAAAATATTAAAAGAAGAAGCATTAACTTTGTAAGTATGGAAAAGATATCCACTTCGAATGACGATTCACTGCTCAGCTACCTTGACGGTACACTTGGTGCTCATGAATCGAAGCGTGTTGAAGAACAAATTCAACAATCATCAGAATTAAAAAGGAGACTGGAGGAATTGCGTGCCGTTCATGTTTTTCTTCAGAATAAAAACACGTTGCTAAATCCTTCCAGGAACTTCACGCAACGCGTACTTGGCAATCTTGACTCATTTAAATACCCCCAGACTATTTCTCCTAAAAACGGAATGCTCTTGCTGGGTGGTATAGTTGTTGCTGTTGGAATTACCCTATCGCTGATTTCTTCCGGCTCATTTGACTCGGTAAGTACACCCTTATCATTGAATGAACTCCCAATCAAAAAGGAATGGATCAAAAATCCATTGCCTACCTTTTCGATTAACGTAAAGCAAGTTATGAAAGTAATCATGATTCTTGCCACAGGACTATCCTTTGTTCTTTTGGACAGAACAATATTAAGACCCTTGTTTGCACGCAGGTCTAAAATGCAACTCTAAAAATTGTATTTAGGGCATTGTTTGTAAGACTGAGTTTGTCAAAGTACTTAGGTTTCGACAGGCTCAACCTGACAAGCCTTTCAAAGATTTAAGCAAATCGCTTAGCTACTTCACTCCAGTTCACCACATTCCAGAAAGCAGCACAATAATCAGGTCTGCGATTTTGGTAATGCAAATAGTAGGCATGCTCCCACACATCAAGTCCTAAAATCGGTGTACCTTTTACTTCCGCTATATCCATCAATGGATTGTCTTGATTGGGGGTAGATGAAATAACTAATTTTCCGGAAGCATCCTTAACCAACCACGCCCACCCTGATCCAAAACGCGTGGTAGCAGCTGTATTGAATTTGGTCTTAAATTCTTCAAAACTTCCAAACGCTGCAGTAATGGCATCTCCTAATTTTCCTGAAGGTGCGCCACCAGCGTTAGGTCCCATAATAGTCCAAAACAGACTATGATTGAAATGTCCGCCCCCATTGTTGCGTACAGGCATGGGGTGCTTTGAAATGTTTTTGCAGATTTCTTCTATGCTTTGATTTTCTTCGGGCTTGCCGGCCAATGCATTGTTTAAGTTAGTGACATACGCATTGTGATGTTTGCCATGATGGATCTCCATCGTACGAGCATCAATATGAGGTTCTAACGCATTGAAGGCATAAGGGAGTGCGGGAAGGGTAAAGGCCATATCAGTTATTATTTAAGGTTGACGTTATTTTTAGTATTCAAATATAACACCCAAAGTTGGATTCCGGATGCAAGATTCAAGAATCAAAATTTAAGATTCAAGAATCCGGTATCCGGATACTAGAATCCAGCATCAAAATTTCTTCATCAACTCGCCCAGCGTTTTGATACCGTGTTCGACTTTCTCGCTCCAGGGAAGTCCGTAACTGAGTCGGAAATAGTTATGAAATTGGCCTTGAGAGGAGAATATCTGACCGGGGGCAATTCCAATATTATGTTTTAGTGCTCTTTTGTGAAGTTTATAGCCATCAATCTTCTTGTTCATCTCAACCCATAAGACAAATCCTCCTTGCGGCCGGGTGATCCGTGTTTCTTCAGGGAAATGTTCAGAAATGGCTTGTACGTACCGAAGGCATTGGGTGTGCAATGCCTTACGCAAGTGGCGTAAATGAAGTTCATACCTTCCATTCTCAAGAAAATGAGCTATGGCAGCCTGGGCAAGTGTATTTGTCGATATGCTGTTCATTCTTTTCAAGGCAATTACTTTGTCTTTGTACTTTCCTGAGTTGACCCATCCGATCCGATACCCCGGAGCCAGTGACTTAGAGAAAGAGCTACATTGAATCACCATTCCCTTTTTGTCAAAGGTTTTACAGGTTTTTGGTCGGGTTTTTCCAAAAAACAATTCACCATAGATATCATCCTCTATTAATGGAATATCTTTCTTGGATAATAATTCGACCAATCGCTTTTTCTTCTCGTCAGGCATGCAGCTTCCTATTGGGTTATTGAAGGTGCCTACAAAAATGCACGCCTTGATATCGAATTTAGGGATAGATTGATCGAGGTAGTTTAAATCAATTCCCGTCACGGCATCAGTAGGTACTTCTACCACCTTTAAGCCCAGACTCTGCATAACTCGGAAGATTCCATAAAAGGTTGGGCTTTCCGTAGCCACCGCATCTCCAGGTTTTGTTACGGCCTGAAGGCTAAGTGAAATGGCTTCCATGCAACCGGCAGTGACAACAATATCATCGTGACTGGCAGTACCTCCCCAATTAAAAGACAACCTCGCAATCTGCTTTCGCAGTAGTTCACTACCCTGCACATGTTCGTAGCTTAAGCAATGATCAGTTGAGTTGCGTAAAGCATGAATAACAGATTTGTTCAGTTTTGCAGCGGGAAGAAGTGAAGGGTGCGGTGAGCCCAATGAAAAAGAGGTAAGCTGGTCAGAGCGGAGGTTCATGTAAACGCTTGAAATCATTTCATCCATGGTCACAGGAAGTGCCTCATCTGTAGGTTCACAACATTTAGGGATCTCCAATGCATGTGAAGGTGAGTGTTTAATGTAATAACCCGATTGAGGGCGGGCCTCTATCAATCCCTTTCCTTCCAGATGGTAGTAGGCCTGAAATGCTGTACTCAGGCTAATGCCCTGCTCTTTACTTAAGGCACGAACGGAAAGAAGTTTATCTCCTACCTTCAATGCTTTCTTATGAATGAGCGTTTCTATTCGCTCGGCCACCTCCACATAGAGGTGATCAGATTTTACATCAATAGTTTCCACTTCCATTCTAGTGAGGTTTCAGATGACAAGATTACAAACAAAACTGATCTGGTCAAAATTATCGAAACTGAAACTGTTTTTATTACGTATTTAAACCAAGTTTTGTAAAATAATTTACACAAATGAAAAGCAAGAAGCGGGTTGAGCGATAAGCCTTGAAAATGAAACTTTGTGGCATTAAAACAAGTGTTATGAAAGCAATTAAACAGATAAACCTTACAAAGTATTCTCTTGCATTTACTCTTTTACTGACATCTTTAGTTAGCTGGTCTGAAATAATGCCAACTGACTCTCTGAAGAGTTCAAAAAAAGAAGATCAGGCCAACATAAGATCCACCGCACGATTCCATACCAAAGGAATGTTTACCTACGGAGGACGAATCTGCTCCGACAATCCCGCCTTTGATATTAACTTTATTTACGATAGAAAGAAATGGGGTTTTCTTTTCTATAAGGCATTCGATCTGATGGATCACACCACCGCCAATAATTTTACCCTGGCTGTTTTGTATAAAAATTTTAAACTCAGTAAAACGCTGACTTTTACGCCTAATGTTGGAGTACTTCTGGAGCAACCTCATCGGTTTGCAGATCATGGATCAGACCTTGTATTCATTGCTACTACTGCATTCAAGGTCAATCCAAAGTTAACCTTGGAACACACTGCTATGTTTGGAAACCTGGTCATTGAACCAGAAATAAGGGACTATGTAAACCGTCTTCGCATCCTGTACGCTGCGAAGCATTTGGATATCACTTATATGCTTTGGCATAATAACAGCATGTTTGATACCAATACGTATTTATCAACTGGTCTAACGATTGCGTATAGCAGGATTCCGATTGCTGATCATTTTTACTTGAGCGTAGGTCTGACAGAACTTTCCATGCTGCAATCTTCTGATGAACAATCCATTCCGAAAGCGAACCAGTTATTATTCAGTCTCACTTTACAATTTGCGCGCTAATAAATGTCACAACTATAAACTATGATAAATTACTTTACTTACTTCAAACGAATGAAAATATGGACTGTGATGGTCGGTATTTTAGTTGTCGTGGTTATTATCACCTTTTTTCAATTTAATGCACTATGAAAAACCGACCTGGTCTTCTCTTCGCATACCTTGCATTGGCTTCCGTCTGTATTATCTGGGGCACCACGTACCTGGCCCTGCGCGTTGGTGTCACCCAATTTCCTCCGTTTCTTTTCTCAATGATTCGTTTTCTTTTTGCAGGTCCAATCCTCATTGGGTTTATGCTTATTGTTGGAAAAGCTTCCTGGCCGGATAGACAAACAATGATTAATCAGGCAGTCACAGGATTCTTTATGGTGACCATAGGCGTAAGCGTTGTTGGCTGGGGCGAAATGTATATCTCCAGTGGAGTCGCTGCAATCATCTGCTCTGTCATGCCCGTCTGGACGATTGTTATCAATCTCATCATATCAAAAGAAGAACGTCCCAATTGGCTTATTGGACTTGGACTTATCGTAGGATTAAGTGGTATTGTAATGATCTTTGCAGAACACTTAACAGAATTTGGCAATCAAGATTATCGTATAGGGATTCTGATGACCTTCCTGGCAAACATTTGTTGGGCATTTGGGAGTGTGTGGGCTAAGAAAAAGAATCAAACCTCCGATCCTTTTCTCAACGCAGGCTTGCAAATGCTTTTTGGTGGCTTAATGCTGATACCTTTTAGTCTGGCCTTCGATGACTACAGCAGGATCCAGTGGAACAACCAAGTTATTTTCACACTGGTGTATATGATCCTTATTGGCTCCGTGGCCGCTTATGCCTGCTATTCGTATGCCATTAAGAAGCTTCCGATGACGATAGTCTCTCTCTATGCCTATATCAATCCGATTGTTGCTGTGATTTTAGGATGGCTTATTCTCAGTGAAAAGCTAAACCTGAGGATTGGCATTGCGATAGTGATTACCATCGTTGGTATCTACATCGTCAACCGTGGCTATCAACTGAAAAATACTCCACTGAAACCATTTTCAAATTTAAAGTCGCTACTAAAAAAATTAAAAATAGCCTCTGCTAGTTAAGCAACTCAAAATCAAACACTACATTCATGAGTACCATTCAAATAACTAAGGCAGATTTTAAAGACATTGGAAAGCTCCAAGATATTGGCAGGCAAACTTTTTATGAAACATTTGCCGAGGGCAATACTGAAGAAAATATGCAGAAGTATTTAGAAGA
>JANNRV010000059.1:0-4194 GCA_031401775.1 Bacteroidia bacterium
ACCTCCTACTGCACTGAGTACAATAGTAAGGTGCTTCTCAATCCAATGCTCAACCCCTTCCAGCTTATGGGCAATTACCTCCGGATTTTCCAGTAAATCTTTGTTTTCCTCTTTCTTTGCCATGATTTTAATGTAGTTCAAGCCCTCCCGATGGCTATAAGGATAGCATTAGGATTGGGGCTGCAAAACTAAGAATTACCCATTATTAAACAAAAGAACCGGCCTGAGGATAATTTAGAATTCAATGTCACTTAAGTTAAGGCTCTGCCAACCTCCTCTCCTCTGGAGAGGATTGAGGTGAGGCGTAAAGAAAGGCTTAACCATATGATTTTGGCTTGGATTATATTAATCCGTGATATAGGGATAGTCGGCCTGGGAATACACATCCTTCATGGCTTCGCTTGGGTCAGGATAATTTGACTCTTCTGCAAATTTCACACTCTCTTCTACTTTTTCATCTACCCTTTTGCCAATGGCTTCTATCTCCTTTTCAGTGGCCATCTTTTTATCCAGCAAAGTGCGTCTTACCACTTCAACCGGATCGCGTTGTTTGTATTCTTCAACTTCATCTTTTGATCTGTACTTGGCCGGGTCTGACATAGAATGTCCTTTGTATCGGTACGTACGGAACTCCAATAAGGTAGGGCCTTCACCACTGCGGGCGCGTTCTGCAGCACGCGCAACAGCAATGTGCACTGCTTCCACATTCATCGCATCTACCGGCTCTGAAGGCATATCAAAGGCATCACCTAATGTATAAAGATCAGTTACATTGGAGGTACGCTGGACTGAAGTTCCCATGGCATAGCCATTATTTTCGATCACAAAAATGACGGGCAACTTCCAAAGCATGGCCAGGTTTAATGTTTCGTGAAACGATCCCTGCCGCACAGCGCCATCACCCATATAACAAACACATAGATTTTTTGTCTTGTTATACTTTTCTGCAAAGGCAATTCCTGCTCCTAGTGGAATCTGTCCACCAACAATACCGTGTCCTCCAAAGAAATTATGTTCCTTATCAAACATGTGCATGGATCCGCCTTTGCCTTTTGAGATACCGGTCTCTTTTGCATAAAGCTCTGCCATCACCGCTTTGGGATCGGTACCTAATATTAGAGGATGAGCGTGGTCTCGATAGGCCGTAATCCATTTGTCGTCTTTCGTCAGCGCGCTAACAGCTCCTGCCGCACACGCCTCCTGACCGATATAGAGATGGCAAAAGCCACGAATCTTCTGCATACCGTAAAGTTGTCCTGCTCTTTCTTCAAACTTGCGCATCAGCAGCATGCTCTCATACCAAAACAAATACGTTTCTTTTGAGAACTCCTTTTTTTCCGGGCTCGTCTTGGCTTTGGAGGTAGTGGCCATAGTAATTATTTTATTTCGTCTAATTTTGAAATGCGAACTGCGAAAATACGGCAGGATTAGGCAATACCCAAATAATGAGTCGCGGCTTTTGAAGGTTAAGACAATTGCGATCCCGATTGCAGTCGGGAGAATCAACTCCATTGTTTTGGGCTTCATGCCACTCAGTTTTGCGTATTTTGGTTTAATTACTCATCACTGAAAAAGCTTCCATGCTCCTGACTAAGTTGAGCCTGTTTAATTTTAAAAACTACGAGGAGGCCCAGCTGGAGTTTCAGGGAGATATTCAATACTTTCTGGGCAAGAATGGAAGTGGGAAAACCAATCTGCTGGATGCCATCCATTACTTATCGTTTACCAAAAGTGCGATCAACGCTTCCGATAACCATCATATCCGATCGGGTCAGAATCAGTTTTTAATTAAAGGCGAGTTTACTAAAGGCTCGGCTCAACATCAGGTGGTATGCTCTTTTCAGCAGGGGATGAAAAAAGTAATTCGTGAAGATGAACAGGAGTGCGTTAAACTCTCCACTCACATCGGAAAATATCCGGTAGTGTTGGTGGCACCCAACGACATTGAGTTGATATGGGATGGAAGCGAACTGCGGAGAAAATTCTTTGATAGCCTGCTTTCACAAATTGATAAAAATTATTTGGAGAATCTTATTCAGTATGTTCAGTATCTCAAGCAGCGGAATAGTTTACTAAAACTATTCTCCGAACGGGGGAGTATGGATCGTGATATGCTGGAAGCATACGATCAAAAGATGATTCCTGCCGGTGACTATGTTTACAGGAAAAGGAAAGAGTTTATGGTGGAGTTCCTGCCCATCTTTCTTAAACATTACCAATTTCTAATAGGGGATTCTGTAGAGGCACCACAAATTCAGTATCGCACCGAATTTGATGAAATTGCTTTTAGAGAACTCCTAAACAAAAATCTTCAGCGCGATGTACTGATGCAACGGACCGGCTCCGGCATCCATCGTGATGACTTTTTGTTTTTGTTAAATGATTTTGAGCTGAAGAAGTACGGATCGCAAGGCCAACAGAAATCTTTTTTGGTAGCATTAAAGCTGGCCGAATTTCAAATCATCTCACAACGAAAGGGCCTCAAGCCACTTTTATTGCTGGATGATATTTTTGATAAACTGGATGACGAACGAATTCACAAATTGATGTCGCTGGTGGCGGACAAAACCTTTGGTCAATTGTTTATTACGGATGCGCGGGCCGGGAGAAGTAAAGATGTATTGAAGCAATTAGGAATTAAGGCAGCACTTTTTGAAGTGAAAGGTGGTACTTTGTCAAAGGTAAATGGCAAAAAATAAGAAAGATATTGGGACACAGCATATCGGTCAGGCCATTCAGGACCTGCTGAAGGAATACCATATTAAATCAAAATTTGATGAGGCCAATCTGGTAGCATCCTGGGAGAGACTGGTGGGTAAGCCGGTTGCAAAACGCACCAAGAAAGTATTTGTCAGAAATAAGGTTGTTTTTGTAGAGTTAGATTCGCCCTCCATGAAGCATGACCTCAACCTTCATAAAAGTCAAATTTTGGAGATTTTCAGAAAGGAATTTGGCGCAGATGCCGTGGGTGATATCGTAATCATGTAATCCTTGCCCTTTACTAAGAGGATGATTGCAAATTAAGACCCAAAGCAAGAGAAATTAGCCTGAATCCTAGAAATCGGTCGTTCTAACCTTGCCTATCCCAAAAAAGCCATTAATTTTGCGCTCCTGTTTTTTGGCTTCGGCCAAAATCAGGTTTTTGGAACTGGAGAATTTTGATTCCAAATCGTTCTTGAAAAAGCTGACATCTCTATCCCCAAATTGCATAACTAAATTCAGGGATTTGATTTTATAAAGTGCTGGGGAGATACTCAAGCGGCCAACGAGGACAGACTGTAAATCTGTTGACTTATGTCTTCACAGGTTCGAATCCTGTTCTCCCCACCAAGGAAAAGACGTAAAACGTTGCGTCTTAAAACATGCGGGAGTAGCTCAGTTGGTAGAGCGGCAGCCTTCCAAGCTGCAGGTCGCGGGTTCGAGCCTCGTCTCCCGCTCAAAGAATTTCAAATTCAAGATCCCAAATTATTTGGGGTCTTGTCCCTGAGGTTCAACTGGTTTTGATAAGGTCAGAATTTTGAATTTGAAATTTTGAATTGAAAAGCTGTTGTAGCTCAGGGGTAGAGCACTTCCTTGGTAAGGAAGAGGTCGAGGGTTCAATTCCCTTCAACAGCTCGAAGAGTTGATTGACTTAGGTCGCCCCGATCAATCGGGGTCAACAGCTCTTGGTTCTGAATAATTAACCCTCATCTCGAAAACGATCGGGATTGAAATGTGATGTTGAAATTATGAATTGATGAATCATGTGATTACGGATGGGTAGCAACCATCATAAACGTATTGCAGATTCACCGAATAACCCTTATTCGAAAGGCTTAAAATGTTTAGGGTGTAAATACTTCTCAGATGTAGAAGTTTAAATAAGTAACTTTTTAATTATTTATACACTTTACACTTTAACTGGAATTTTCAAATATGGCAAAAGAAACATTTGACCGCTCGAAACCACACGTAAACATTGGTACCATCGGGCACGTTGACCACGGCAAGACAACCTTAACGGCAGCAATCACTAAGGTTCTTGCAACGAAGGGACTAGCGACAATGAGAGATTTCTCTTCTATCGACAACGCTCCCGAAGAAAAAGAAAGAGGTATTACCATTAATACTTCGCACGTTGAGTACTCAACTACCAAAAGACACTACGCACACGTTGACTGTCCGGGCCACGCTGACTATGTGAAAAACATGGTT
>JANNRV010000060.1:0-14112 GCA_031401775.1 Bacteroidia bacterium
AGTTTCCAAATAGCTCAGGATGAGAAGGGCGTTTTGTATTTCGCCAATAAGACAGGAGTCGTTGAATTTGACGGACGCAATTGGAATGTAGCGCCTGCCCCTGGCGCAGTCTTTACCATTACTGCAGCAGGAGGAGAAGTCTTTGTTGGAGGTGTCAATGGTTTTGGCTGGCTACGGTGGAATGAAAATAATCAACGTGCTTACCAATCCCTATCCGATCAACATCCGGAGGCAGGAAATATCTTTTCCTCTCAGGTAAACAAAGACAAAGTTTTTCTTATCAATGAGGATTATCTATTCTCAGTCGACATAGCTTCCGGTAAAATAGATGCCAGCATAAAAGTTACGGCTGCTCAAAAAGCATTTACAGGGCTATTTAAAATAGGGGGGAATGTCTATATAGAAACAGAAGGAGCTCCGCTTGAAAAACTAGATCAAAATAAATTCGTTGCGCCTTCCTTCGCCTTGCCCACAGTTAGGGATGTTTTATTCACTTCTACCTTAACGAACAGCAACAAGGTATTAATTGCTGATGAGGCCGGGCGTTTATTTTTAATCTATGGCGAAAGTGCGGTCCGGGAGATTCAGCTTAAGGACAAAGCATATCTCACTAGCAATGTTATTGTAAACGGCACCTGGGTAAATGAGTCGCTGATTGCCATTGGAACATTGCGAGGAGGGGTATTTTTTTTCAACCCTGAAACGGGAGATACCGAAGAGATTACCAACTACTATACCGGCCTGCCAGACAATGAAGTATTTGCGATGCACACCGATTCAAATCTCGGAGTGTGGGTAGCCCATAACTATGGGTTTACGCGGATCGCGCCCTTTCTTCCCTTCCGTAGGTTTGATCACTATCCAGGTCTTCAAGGCAATTTACTTTGCGCCCAATCTTTCCAGGGACAAGTATATGTAGGTACAACCTTAGGTTTGTTTCGCTTAACAAAGGAAGAGGTCTATCACGATGAAGTTGTTTTTGAAGTGTTGCAAAATACGGATGTCAAGGCAGAAGAATTGCCAGCAGAATCGAAGCAAAGCAAAGGGCGGGTTTTTTCTTTGCTTAAGAAGAAAAGAAGGAAAGCTCTGGAAGTATCACAGGAATCAGTTGCAACACAAAAACCAGTCAAGCCCAAGCTGCTGCAGAAAAAAACCAAGCGTGCTCTCATTGCACTCAATCACGTCTATAAAAAAATTGATGGTATTGACGGGAAGGTTTTTCAAATGCAGCACGCGGATGGAAGACTCATCGCCAGCGGACTTGGAGGTGTGTATGAAATCGAAGGATTGACCGCATCCTCCATTCTTAAAGAACCAATTAGATCAATTTTTCTTTCACCCTCCCTCAAGCAGCTGGTCGTGGGGACGCTCACAGAAGACATTAGAACATTTGCTTCTACAGAGAAAGGGTGGATTGAAACTCATCAATTGGATACCCTCAGCGACTTCATTAGCCATATGTTTGAAGATAAGCTTCAAAACCTTTGGCTTTGTGGTCGTAATAAAATTCATAAGGTAGAAACTGTGGATAATGAAATCACAGACATCATTGATGTTCCTTTTTCAAATCCATCTATGGATGAAACGGTAGGGATTGCCTATGGAACCGAGGTGTATGTTGCTACTTCTGGAGTTTTCAATCGGTACGATGGTCGTCAGGGCAAATTGGTTAGGTACGATTCATTGCCGAGCCCCAAAAAATATTTTGCATCAGCAGGTAATTTTTGGTTTTATGATGAGCACCGCTGGCGCACGGTCGATCCAAGAGTGCAGGCTGCGCTGAAATTGGAATGGCTGAGTCTTTTTTCAGACATTCGTTTTTTAGCTCCAGCCGAAAAGGGCGAAGGTCTTTGGGTTATTACAGGAACTAATGAGTTGTACAAATTCTCCAGCAATAAAGTACTTACAGAGAATAAAGATTATCCTTTGTTTTTGCGCGAAGTGCGTGGAGAGCAAACCAAATTGATTCCGGCAAAGGCAATTCAGGTGAGCCAGTTGGAGAGTTCACTCAATTTTGAATTTATTCAGCCTGACTATATAAGTTTTCAGGCACAGGAGTACCGCTATCAGGTGAAAGGACTTACTCAAAATTGGTCTGCTTGGTCGCCCAGCAATAATAAAGTCAATTTTTCTTATCTCCCTCCGGGGGATTATCAGTTGGAAATTCAAACCAAAAATTTGATGGGAAAAATTTCTGCAGTAGAATTAGTAAAACTGGAGGTAGCGCCACCCTATTGGAAGCAACCTTGGTTTTATGCCAGCGAGTTTATTTTTTTTAGTGTGCTTGTTTTTTTATCGATAAAACTAGGCGCGGCCAATTCGCGATACCGCTACCTGAGCAGCCTCCTTTCGTTGCTTACCTTCATCTTGTTGATTCAGTTTATTCAAACGATAGTAGCCTCATTGATTACCTTGAAGAGTTCACCGGTCATCGATTTTTTTATTCAGGTATCGATTGCCCTGCTTGTCCTTCCGATTGAAAGCTATTTGAGAAAATTTATGCTTCGTGCAGCCGAAAAAAACTTGAATGAAGGTTAATTCCCATGTGGGGCGTGGATATTTTTAACTAACTTCACTTACGTAATTCTATGAAAATGAAAATTAAACTCGTTCTGTTGATTTTGGCTGTTTGCCTTTTGGCTTGTGAATCAAAGCAAAGGAAGGAGGATAAACTCAGTGCAAATCCTGCTATGGAAGGATTTGATTGGGAGGGTTCAGATCCTGCTGCCATTGAATTGGCGGATAGCATTATGGTAGCCATGGGAGGAAGGCAAAATTGGGATAAGACGCGCTATATCACCTGGGATTTCTTTGACATACGGCATCTGGTGTGGGATAAAATGACAGGCCGGGTTCGTATTGAAAGCTTTGGCGATGGCAGAACCTATCTGATCAACGTCAATACAGACACCGGAAGGGTCATGCGTAGAGACGGTGAGATCACTGAACCCGATACGGTTAAAAAGTACGTAGGATTTGGAAAGAGTATCTGGATCAATGATTCCTATTGGCTGGTGATGCCCTTTAAATTAAAGGACTCAGGTGTTTCGTTAAAGTATTTGGGGGCTGATACGGTAACTAGCACAAAAAAATACAATGTGTTAGAAGTAACCTTTAAAGAGGTAGGTGACACGCCTCAGAACAAGTACAGACTTTATGTTGACATCAAAACGAAACTGGTCATGCTGTGGGCCTATTACCCTGATGCGACTCAAGCAAAGCCAAAATGGATTCGCCCCTGGGACACTTATCAAAAGTTTGGTGGAATTCTCTTATCGGCAGATCGCAGTGATGGCAAAGGACCCTGGGGTGTGAAAGTACAAGACACGATGCCGGATTCGGTGTTTACAAAATTTTAGTAATCTTCTAACGACCTGAACTATGCTACTCAATCTTGAAACCGTTCCTCACTTTTACAAGAATTATGTAAAACAGATTGAAGAAACAGATTTGATTCAGGCGCTTCGTATATCAGGACATCGAATGCTGGAACTGGTACATTTTATTAAAGATGAAAAAGCGAACTACCGCTATGCGGACGGGAAGTGGAGCGTGCGTGAGGTACTTTGCCACATCATTGATGCAGAACGTATTTTTGCTTACCGCGCTTTGCGCTTTGCCCGTAACGACAAAACGGACCTTACTCCATTTGATGAAAACGATTATGCTCCTCAGGCCAATGCTTCCGGAAGAAGTTTAAAAAAGATTGCAGATGAGATGGCGCACTTACGTGTTTCTACCATTGATATGTTTGACGGGTTTACATCGGAGATGCTTACCCGTAAGGGAACCGCCAACAAGAATGAATTGTCTGTAGTTGCCCTTGGATTTATCATTGCCGGCCACGAAACCCATCACCGTAAGATATTGATGGAGCGCTACCTCAGCGCAAAATGAAATGAGGAGGCCTGTCAACGCACTAATACTGATTGGTCTTGGTTTCTTTGCATGCTCTCCGCAAGTCGTTATTCGTAAACAGCTAGTCTCTGCCGAAAAAAACCTAAAAGATCATGTAGGGTTTATGCTCTATGACCCGACTACTAAAAAATCGTTGGTAGAGTATAAGTCTGAAAATTATTTCACGCCTGCCTCAAATGTAAAAGTTTTCACGTTTTATAGTGGGCTGGAAATTTTGGGAGATTCCATCCCCGCTCTTAAATATGTTGAGCGAAATGATTCTCTTATTTTCTGGGGAATGGGAGACCCCTCTTTTCTGTATAGTAATACAACGAATAGTAGCAATGTCATTAATTTTTTTAAAAATCGACCGGAGAAACTTTTCTTTTCTCAATCCAATTTCATGGCCGATCGCTTTGGACCTGGCTGGGCCTGGGAAGATTATAACTATTCTTTTTCTCCCGAACGGTCACCCTTTCCGATGTATGGAAATTGCATACAACTCAATGTTAAACAAAATCTTCTTGGCGTTACACCTCGTTATTTCTCAAACCATTTGATTGTAGGAGATTCGCTACAAAATAAATCAAAAGCAGAGCGAGAGCTGGACTCCAACCGGGTGATTTTTTTTCCAAGCACGCAAATTCCTAAATCTTCGTCATGGGAAATTCCTTTCCGATACAGCCCTGACGTATTGGTAGAACTTTTGTCAGATACCTTGAAAAGAGCAGTTGAAGAAACTGATTTTAACAAACAGGACTCTGCGCAGTTTCTCTATAGCGTGCCCTCAGATAGTTTGTACAAAGTAATGATGTATGAAAGCGACAATCTGATTGCGGAACAACTATTAATCATGTGCGCAGCCATAGTGAGCGACACATTGAAGCCCGAGATTGCCATTACCTACATGAAAAAGAATTTTCTAGCCGACCTTCCCGATGACGTCACATGGGTGGACGGATCAGGACTCTCACGGTATAATTTAGTTACGCCCCGCACGATGGTTGCACTGTGGAGTAAAATTCAAACAAAAGTGCCCCAAGAAAGACTATTCAAATTATTGGCGACTGGAGGGAAAAGCGGTACGTTGAAGAATTGGTACAAAGCAGAGTCTCCCTATATTTTTGCAAAGACGGGGACGTTGGCGAATAATCATAATTTAAGTGGCTTCATCGTTACCCATAAAGGAAGAGTATTAATTTTTAGCTTTATGAACAATAACTTCATTACTTCCGTAAGTGAAGTCAGGAAATCCATGCAGAAAATTTTAATGAACATAAGAGATAACTATTGATGCCAACGAATAACTTTTTTGATAAAAGAATGAGTAAGACTAAATTGAGTTGGACTCTCACCTTCTTACTTATACTTCCTATCTCACTCACGAATAAGCTTCATGGACAGACAATGGACAGTCTGGCCATAAAAATTGGGCAGATGATTATGATTGGAATGCCCAAGTCCGAAGTGGACTCAGCCGTACTACACGAGGTGGGTACGGGTAAGGTAGGGGCAATTATTCTATTTGAAAAAAATATACCCAAGACAAACTCATATGCCAGTCTAAAGAAAATGATTTGGACGTATCAGAAGTCAGCCCCTATTCCCATATTCGTTTCCATTGATCAGGAGGGAGGAAAAGTAAACCGGCTGAAAGAAAAATATGGATTTCCTCGGTCTATTACCGCGGCTGCCAGTGGAAGAGCAAAGACACTGGATTCCGTTCGGTTTTATGCCGGCTCAACGGCAACGACCCTGGCAGGTCTGGGCTTCAACGTAAACTTTGCTCCTTGTGTAGATCTGGCGGTCAATCCCGACAATACTGTGATTGTAAAAGTGGAGCGATCGTTCTCTGCGAATGAAGATACCGTAACGATGATGGCGAGAGAATATGTGAGAGAACATCGCAAAGTTGGAGTGATCACATCACTAAAACATTTTCCTGGGCATGGCAGCTCAAAAGAAGATACTCATTTTGGTGTGGCCGATGTGACCAATACCTGGAGTGAACGTGAATTTAAACCTTATCAATCACTGCTGGCTTCGGGAGATGTAGATGCCGTGATGACCTCACACATTGTCAACAAAAATCTGGATAAAAGTGGATTGCCAGGAACGCTGTCCACTGAGATTATTGATGGCATACTTCGAAAAAAATTCGGATTTCAGGGAGTAGTCTTTTCGGATGATATGCAGATGCACGCCATTACCAAACAATACGGAATGGAAGAGTCGATTCGCTTGGCGATTAATGCCGGGGTTGATATTCTCATGTTCTCAAACAACATTCAGGGCAGTGAACAACGAACCGTGGATAAAGTGCACGGTACAATTAAAGACTTTGTAGAGACCGGGCAGATTTCAAAAGCAAGGATTGATGAATCGTTCAACCGAATTATGAAATTGAAAAAACAATTGATGTATACGGCCAGTGATTATAGAATGGAATTGAACAAAGTTCAACTAGAAAATTTGCGATATAAAAATATAGTAGCCCTAAATCTGGCTGAAATGAAGAAGTTGACAGAAGAGATTGAAAAGAGTAAGAAAAAGAAGCGGAAGAAGAATAAAAAATAGGTGAGCATGGAAAACCAGATTGAGAATAAAAGTAAAGGAGTGTGGAAGACACGAAGCATTTTTTTTCTTCTCGGAATCTGTTTTGTTATTACGCTAATTAGTTTGGTGTATGCTTTAGTTCAACAGACGGAGGCTAAGCGACATGAGAAATTAGCCACTCAACTTCAGGAGGAGGTATTGAATCTTCGCATTCAGGTTGTTCAGACGCAAAAGTTGGCGGAAGAGCAAATGCAACTAGCGAGTAAAAGTGCAGAAGAGGCATTCGCCCAAAAACTTGCAGTGGATGTCGTGAATAATCAATTGCAAATCGCTTTGAAAGAACTGAGTAAAGAGAAGGCAAGAAAGTAAATGATCACACCCTATACCATTATCACCGCACAACAGGAGCAAGTCCCTATCATCGTCAGTGTTCCCCATTGTGGCATTCAATTTCCAATTGAATTAAAAGACCAATACAAAGAAGGATTGATTAAAAACCCCGATGACACCGATTGGTTTGTCGACCGGCTTTACGATTTTGCTCCGGCCATGGGCATTACCATGATCACCGCCAACTACAGCCGTTGGGTAATTGATCTTAACCGCGATCCGGAAAGCAAACCACTCTACACGGATGGAAGAATCATCACAGGGCTATGTCCTACCACCAATTTTCTAGGAGAGTCCCTTTATTGCGACCATCGCAAAGAAGTTGATGCGAAGGAAATTAAACGAAGGCTTGATCATTATTACCTGCCCTATCACCAGAAACTTAGTGAACTTCTGGAAAGCACAAAAAGCAAATTTGGCAAAGTGCTCCTCTGGGATTGTCACTCCATTCGTCAGATCGTCCCGACAATTCACAAAGAAAAATTTCCCGACTTAATTTTAGGAGATGCCGATGGGACTTCAGCGTCTCCGGGTTTAATTGAGACTACACTTAATTCGCTGGAAGCATCAGGCTGTCAGGTGAGTCATAACTACCCCTTCAAAGGAGGCTATATCACCCGACACAACGGTAGGCCGGGAGATAATTTTCATGCCTTGCAACTGGAGATGACGAAGGTGAATTATATGGATGACCGAGAGATGAAATATGATGCTGAACGAGCGGAGAAGATGAAGGTGGTATTAAAAAATGTCTTCCTAAGATTAATTGATCAGCTAGATTTTAAAAATTGAAAATGAAATACTTCAAATTCAACTCCCTCCTTCAAAAAGAGAATTGGCTTACTCCTGCTTATGTAGGTATTGATGAACTCGGGATCGTCAAGTATCTATCAGATGAGGCTCCACAGGAAGGCGTTGCTCTTGAAGCCGTTCAGGGTTTTGCCTTGCCGGGTTTTCAAAATTCACATTCGCATGCGTTCCAGTATGCCATGGCCGGACTGGCCGAGATTCATCCTTCCGGAATTGATGATGATTTCTGGAGTTGGCGTGAAGCCATGTATCAATGTGCCCTCACGGTTGATCCCGATCAGGCAGAAGCCATAGCGGCTATTTTGTATGGCGAAATGCTGCGGCATGGATATACGCACGTGGCTGAGTTTCACTATCTCCATCATGATAAAGACGGGAAACCTTACAGCAACCTTGCTGAAATGGGAGCAAGGATGGTGGCGGCTGCAAAGACAGCAGGCATTAAGATTACACTCATCCCGGTATTTTATCAAAAGGGAGGATTTGGATTAGATCCTCAGCCACGGCAAAAAAGATTTATTTCAAAAACCGTTGCCGATTATTTCAAACTCTTTGACGCTTCAAAAGAAGTTGTCAAAAATCAAGAACATGCGAAGCTGGGATTTTGTGTGCATTCCTTGCGTGCAGTTAATTTGAAAGATGTTATTGAAACCTTTCATCAAGGACCAAAAGATTTGCCATTTCATATTCATGTAGCGGAGCAAAAGAAGGAAGTCAGCGATTGTCTCAATCACTGCGGCAAACGACCCATGCAATGGATGCTTGAAAATCTTCCCCTGGATGATCGGTTTCATCTGGTGCATTCAACTCATTTAGATGATGATGAATTGAACAAGCTGGCACCTTCAAAAGCCAACGTTGTCTTATGTCCTTCCACCGAGGGAAATCTGGGCGATGGAATTTTCAGAATGAGGGAATATGTTAAGCTCGGTGGACATTGGTCGATAGGCACGGACAGTCATATTGGGATCAATCCTCTGGAGGAGTTTCGAATGATTGATTATCGCCAACGCCTGGTAAGTAATTTCAGAAATACCTTTGAAGGTGATGCAGCTAAGTATTTAGTTAATGAAGAAATTGTATCGGGAAGAAAAGCCATGGGAAATAAATTCAATGATCATTTTGCCATTGGCCAGCCCTTCGATGCCATCGTGTACAATGCGCAATCACATCTGCTGGCAGACACATCTGAGAAAAACAGACTCGCCACCATCCTTTTCACTTCCGACTCTTGCCGTAATCTCGGCACGATTGTCAATGGGCAATGGGTAGTGAAGAATCAACACCACATCAACGGAAGAAAGCTGAAAGACGATTTCGCGAAAGCGATGAAGGAGCTGAAGAATAGGTGATTACCTATTTGCCATTCACGTAATTTCATTTGAAATGCGATGGGTTTTAGAGATATTTCAAGTCTCTAAACTTAATCCTATGCGAAAATTAATTTCCTTCTCTCTTTGCGTGTTGCTGGCATTCTCATTTCCGGCATTCGCCCAAAAGACGAAAGCAAAATCCGAAGCACCGGCACAAGCAACCGGTTTTGATGCGGCAAAATACAAAGGACTCAAATGGCGTAATATCGGTCCCTTTCGTGGGGGCAGGGCAAATGCTATTTCTGGCGTCATTGGAAATGATAACCTTTATTATGTTGGTTATACTGGAGGAGGACTTGGCAGGACGGAAGATGCGGGTATTACCTGGAAAAATATTTCGGATGGATTCTTCAAAGTTGGCTCTATAGGAGAGATCGCTGTATGCGAATCGGATCCTAATGTTATTTATGTTGGTACCGGAGAACATGCGGTACGAGGTGTAATGACTTCCTATGGTGATGGTGTTTATAAATCCACCGATGCCGGTAAAACCTGGAAAAACATTGGCCTGGAAAAGACACGTCACATTTCGGAGATCGCCATTCATCCGGGTAATTCGGATATTGTTCTAGTGGGTGCACAAGGCCCTGTTCATGGACCAAGTTCAGATCGCGGTGTTTACAAATCTATTGACGGAGGTACCACCTGGAAGAAGACATTGTATGTCGATGAGAATACGGGTGTTTCTGCTTTAAGTATGGACATGACTAACCCTCGCATTATTTATGCGGCTACATGGCAGCACAGGAGGTACCCATGGAAAGTAGAAAGTGGCGGAGCCGGTTGTGCTATCTGGAAATCTACAGACGGAGGAGAAACATGGAATAAAATGATGGAAGGTCTTCCCAAAGAAATTGGGAAAATAGGAGTATCCGTTTCCCGTGCTAATCCCAATAAAGTATATGCAATTGTTGAAGCAGAAAAATCAAAGGCAGGTCTCTATCGCTCTGATGATGGGGGCAAGAAATGGAATTTGATGTCCAACGACAATACGATAACAGCTCGCTCCTGGTACTATATGGAAGTATTTGCTGATCCGATTAATGAAGATGTCGTTTATGTGCTCAATGCACCCATGACACGATCCATCGATGGAGGGAAAACATTCTCATCTTTGAGAGTGGGTCATGGAGATACACATGATTTATGGATCAATCCGAAAAGTAATATGAACATGGCGTTAGCCGATGATGGTGGTGGAGAAATTAGTTTTAATACGGGGCGTTCATGGTCAACGCTTGGCAATCAGGCTACGGCACAGTTCTACAGAGTCAACGTGGATAATCGTTTTCCCTATTGGGTCTATGGTGGACAACAGGACAATTCATCGGTAGCGATTGCGAGTCGCAATGGTAGTTTTGGAATTACTGATAAAGATTGGTTCAACGGCCCGGGATGCGAGAGTGCCTATATCGCTTTCAATGATCCTGCAAATCCAGAGCTTCTTTACGGAGGATGCTATCAGGGACAAATTGATGTATTAGATACACGTACCGGAGAAAGTAAAGATTTACAGGAATATCCTGCCACCAATCTTGGCTTCGATCCAAAGAAAATGAAATATCGCTTCAATTGGAATGCGCCTTTGATCAACTCACCGCATGATGCAAAAACCATGTATCATGCCGCTAACAAATTGTTTAAGACCACGAACGGAGGTATGAGCTGGCAAGTGATCAGCCCTGATCTTACCCGTAATGATACCACGAAGCAGGGAACAAGTGGTGGCCCGATCACCAATGAGGGAGCCGGAGGAGAAAACTACAACACGATTTATTATGTCGTTGAATCGCCTCTCGAAAAGGATCTGATCTACACCGGAAGTGATTGTGGACTAGTTCATCTTACCAAGGACGGAGGCAAAACCTGGAATAATATTACACCGGCCGGTTTGCCCGAAGCGCTCATTCATTCTATAGAAGTTTCTCCACATAATAAGGGAACGGTTTATATCTCTGCTTCGCGCTATAAGTTCAATGATTACTCCAACATGGCCTATAAATCCACGGACTATGGAAAGACCTGGATGAAGACGGGCAATGGAATTGAGACCGATGATTTTATTAAAGTAATTCGTGAGGACAAGAAAGTAAAAGATCTTTTGTATGCAGGAGCAGAGCGTGCCTTTTATGTTTCCTACAACGGAGGCACAAGCTGGAATAAACTACAACTCAATCTCCCCGTGGTTCCGGTAACGGATTTAATTATCAAAGAGAACGATCTTATCGCTTCTACTGCCGGGCGCGCGTTCTGGATTTTAGATGACCTGGGTGCTATTCAACAATCCAAAGGAGATTTTGGGAGTGCCACGGTGAAACTTTATCAACCCAAACCAACCTGGAGGTATTCTTCCGTTTCAATACCCGAATGGCTTGGAGACATTCCCGGGCTTGGTCGTAATCCCATGAATGGAGTTATACTGGATTATTATTTGAAAGAAAAAGCAGACACCAATAAAGTAACGCTAGTTATTTCAGATATCAATGGCAAAGCACTTCGCCAATACACAAACAAGAAAGATGAAACCTTTAAGCCTTATCCGGGTGGGCCTTCTGCACCTGCAGCAATTCCATCAGAGGCTGGGGTAAATCGCTTTGCATGGGATTTCCGCACGGAGTCATTACCAGGGGTGCAAGGAGTTTTTGTAATGGGTGATTATAGCGGCCATCGCGTAGCTCCTGGAAAATACAAAGCAAGTATCACCTTCAAAGGCCAAACTTCAGAAACTGAATTTGAGATCATTCAGGACCCTAAGCTAAACGCTACAGCAGCTGATTGGGCAGCCCAACAGGAGTTCCTCAACCGGACCGCTGTCGGATTTGAAGAAGTACATAAGTCGGTAATTGAAATGCGCAAAGTGAAAAAGCAAATAGAAACCTATCATGAGGTGATAAAAAGCAATGCCGATGCTAAAGATATTGTCAACAATGGCAAAGAGTTAATCAAGAAAATAGAAAAGTGGGAATCGAATTTGATTGAGCCGCGCTCAAAGAATTTTCAGGATGTAATTAATTTCCCGAACAAACTTAATGCAGAATTTTTGCAACTACGATCCACGGCAGACACACATGATCCACGCTTAACTCAGGGAGCTCGTGATCGATTTCAAGATGTGCAGGCCGATTGGCAGAAGTACAAAACTCAATACAATGACTTGATTCAAAAAGATGTAAGCAGCTACAACAAGATGTTTAAAGAAAAAGGGTTACCTGCATTAATGACGGAAACGAAAGAAGAGCTGATCAACAATTGATTTAAGTTCTGTAAACAGGATCGCTTTTTGTTGAAAAAGGGCCTAAGATGCTCTGGGCGCTGGATTCCTCGAAGTGGCATATTTATAGTTTTGTTACCTTTTTGATTGAAATCGAATAAAACAGTATATTGGTATTGGAGGAATCACATTTTCTAGAAAAATTGAAAGACAAAATTCAAAACACTATGAAACTAATTCATTTAGCCTTTCGCTCCGTTGCTGCGGTGTGCCTGGCCTTTATGCTTTCATCTGCATCTTGTAGCCTGTTAGACAAATTAGATGATGTCAATTTTGACATCGAACTGGAACATACCTTTATTATCAATGCATCTCCAACGGATCCATTATCCTATGCAGATGTCAATGAATTTGATCCGACCGACAACGCTGATTTTAATAAGTATAAAAGCAAAGTGAAAGAAGTTACCATTAAGAGTGTAGAATATACTGTTACCAACTATGTCGGAGACCCCTCGATCACCTTTAGCAATGGAAAAGGATCTTTTTTCACAGTGGGAACATCCTCTACCGCTTTGGCATCTGCAGGTATTGCCATTCAGAATATTTCAGCTGCTCAGGGTGTGACTAAAACATTGGACTATTCAGTTCAAGGTTTGGAAGCCATCGGTAACGAAATGGAACAATTGCGGGCCGTTAAGTTTGAAGTTTCGGGGAATGTCTCTCAAGTTCCAGTTGCCTTCAATGTTCTGGCCAAAATCAGAATGACAATTAAAGCGGACGCGTTATAATCGTTCTAAGAAAACTGAATACGGAAAGGGCCCTTTGAGGGCTCTTTTTTTTAGCCTGATTCGTATTTGACTTGACGATAAAATAGGATTAATGACAAATTGCCAAGAGAATGCTGATGATTAATAAAATTAAAGTGATGTAGAAAATGTTGGCCCGAGCACTAAAATCAATCCGCTTGTATAAAAACCCATTGATCTTTATTGAATATTCAATAACATCATGCAGATTATATATGACCATCATGAAAAAATCAATTCTGCTATTATTTGTTGTTTTGTCTATCGTTGGCAATGCTCAGAAGAAATCAGCTTTAAGCCAGTCTTCGACCCTTTCTTTCGATCAATCCTTATACTCCGGTATACGTTGGCGAGAATTGGGACCTTTCCGTGGTGGAAGATCATGCACGGTTACCGGAGTTCGTGGCAATCCAAATGTATATTATTTCGGTGGTGTAGGTGGAGGGGTCTGGAAAAGTTATGACGCTGGACAAACCTGGGAGAATCTAACGGATAATTATTTCGGTGGAACCATTGGGGCAGTGGCCGTTGCCGAAAGTGACGCTAACGTGGTATATGTGGGCGAAGGTGAGCAAACGGTAAGAAGCAATGTTTCTTCTGGTTGGGGAGTGTGGAAATCTACCGATGCAGGAAAAAGCTGGAAGCATATTGGCTTGCGTGACTCCCGTCATATCAGCCGTATTCGTATTCATCCAAAAAATCCCGACCTAGTTTATGTTGCGGCCATGGGTGACTTGTGGAAGTCATCGGACATGCGTGGTGTATATCGCAGCAAAGACGGAGGTTCAACATGGGAGCGGATATTGTTTGCCAGCAAAGATGCGGGGGCCGGAGATCTTGTTTTGGATCCGAATAATCCTCGCATAATTTATGCAGCAACCTGGAACATCCGTAGAAATGGATACCGTATGGATAGCGGTGGTCCCGATTCAAAACTTTGGAAGAGTGTAGATGGTGGAGATACCTGGGAAAATCTATCCGATAAGCCTGGAATGCCAAAAGGGATTAATGGAATTATAGGCGTAACCGTTTCACCAAAAAATTCAAATCGAGTGTGGGCCGCTAT
>JANNRV010000061.1:0-52299 GCA_031401775.1 Bacteroidia bacterium
GCTGCGCCAATGATAGCTCCAACCGCAGTATTGTTTGACTGCTTGCCGATGATCCCACCAATTACGGCACCTGACCCGGCACCTATAGCTGTTCCTTTGGCAGTATTCGATGCCTTGCATCCAACCAACACCTGAACACCAAGTACAATGGATAGAATCCAACCCATTCGATATAAACTTACTTTTTCTGCTTTCATTTTGAATAATGTTTATGTTGTGCTTCACCTGCCTTATAGAATAGTGCCAGATTCAATTTTCATGAAAAACAGTAAGATTTACCTCGAAGTGATGTTACTGGCTTTGCCAAGGCTTGCTTCTTTTTTGATTTGATGAATTCCATGCTCAACGGATGTAGAATAACTTCCACACAATATCTACACACTGTAAGAACAAGTCGGTTTCGCCAGCCTTTTATTAGTGGCATGTTAATTTCACTTGGACAGTTAACATAAAAAAACCAATATGAAAAACCTATTCAAAACAACCTTACTTCTTACGCTGATGGCCATCACTTTACCGGCAACCTCTCATGCCATGTCAACTACGGTGACGAATGGCAATACTACAAAAACTGAGGCTGAGCATTCGCAGAAATTGATTAATCGATTAGAAGAAATTAAATCGATGGACTTAAAAAGTCTTACCCGAAAGGAAAGAAAAGAATTGAAACACGAAGTAAAATCCATTCAGCGTGAACTTCACACCAATAGTAGCGGAGTCTACATTTCAGTAGGCGCCATTATTATCATTCTATTATTATTGATTCTTATTTTATAGAATCTGTTGAGCAGAACAAATAACCCGTTTAGAAACATTAATTAAATAAAAAATGAAAAAAGTAATTATGTCATTGGTCGTTATCGTCACACTTGCGACTGTAACATCAAAAGCCCAAAACCTAAGTAGTGACTATCATACTGCATTGGGTGTAAAGGTGTGGGGAAATGGTGGAGGAATCAGCCTAAAGCAATTCGTTGGCAACAACAATGCGCTGGAAGGAATTGGCTACTTCTGGAGAGGAGGCACACGGATTACAGGATTGTATGAGTTTCATTATAACATAGAGGGTGCTCCTGGTTTGAAATGGTATGTAGGCCCTGGAGTTCATCTTGGATTCTACAATGACTACTATTATAACAAATACTACAATGACGGAAGAACATCAGGTTCCTATTTTGGTCTTGACGGAGTTCTCGGTCTGGATTATAAATTTAATGGTGCTCCTATCAACCTTTCACTTGACTGGCAACCTTCTTTTGAATTTGGAGATAACCAGGGCTTTATAGGTTCGTGGGGAGGATTGGGAATCCGTTACACGTTTAATTAACTGATAAGAATCACTATCAATTTCAATTTCACTTTACTATTAACTATACTTAATTAAAAACACACTACTATGAAAACGAGTTTAAATATTTTTGTTTTGGGCGTAGCCCTTGTTGTAGCACAAGCGTGCGGGTCAAAATCTGAGACAACCAGTGAATCGACTGAAGCAGTTGGCACTCCTGAAAATGTAGTTGTTCTCACGGTGGCTGAAAAGCGAGCTAAGATGGCAGAAGTGCAAGCGGCACTGGCAGAAAAGAGACGTGTTGCCTTTGAGGAACGGTTCAAGAATACACCCTACTATACCGATGCTCAAGGCAATGTGGTGTATAACAAAGCTGAAGTAAATCCTTCCTTTAGAGGAGGTGATGAAGCAATGATGAACTATTTGAAAGACAATATCGTATTTCCCAAAGAGGCAGAAGAAAAAGGATCAGAAGGAACTGTCTATGTTGACTTTGTTATCGCGGCAAATGGAACTGTGCGTGAAGTATCGGTGACCGATGCCGTTGGTGAGGATGTTGATCAGAGTTTTCGCGATGAGGCTGTCCGCGTTGTAACCTCTATGCCTAAATGGACAGCAGGACGTCAGAATGGCAAACCGGTGGATGTTAATTTCAGCTTGCCTATTACATTTCAACTTTTGTAAGAGCAAAGTGTAGTTAGAAAGTGCGGAAGATTTCTGCACTTTCTTTTTATCACACCTATAAATAAGTTATAGCAACACTACCCAAATGACACCCAGAACAGAAATTATCAATAATAGAATAGTAAACTCAGTAGAACAGTTGGCCAGTTTTCTGAGACCAGGCGATATCTTCAGAAAACTTCGCGGCCGGACGAAGTACAAATTCAGTGAATTGATACTTACTGAAAAACTGGTTGTATGCGAAAACCTTGATACACATGTTTCAGAAGAGATCTATTTTAATTCTCCGGTGTTTAAGCTGGTTTTTATTTAAGGGCAGCCTGGCAAATAATTTAGGTTTTTAGATACCTTAAGTAAGGTTGTGGAAACAGTTAAACGCAATTAAATCACTAAAAATTAGTGAATGAAGGCCACCACATCCAGAGTAAAGAAGACCGCGATCATTACAGTCAGCAGCATTATCATTGCTGTAGTCCTGATTATTCTTTTCATATCGCCCCTCACAAAGTACTTCCTTGAGAAGTATGACATCAAATTAATCGGACGCGAGCTGACGATGGATTGGGCGTATGTCAATCCATTCACAGGTTATGTTCACCTCAACGATCTTAGAATTTATGAAGAGAAAGGCGATAGTCTGTTTCTATCAGTCGAAGGTGTCAGTGCTAGTTTTACGTTGCGAAAATTACTCTTTCAAACCATTGAAATAACGCAACTCACTCTTGATAAACCCTGGGGAAGAATAATCCAACGAAAGGACACCTTAAATTTTGACGACATCATTCGGATATTTACTCCGGATAGTATAAGAACAACTGACTCGAAATGGAACGTGATACTGCTTGATACAAAAGTAGTAGACGGTGAATTCCATTACATCGAGAAAATTATTCCCATCAACTATTTTATCAAGCACGTCAATATAGAAGGTCTGGGCAGGGAGCCAAACGGTGATTCGCTTACCGCGAAGTTTTCTTTTCAGGATGGGAAAAGCAATGGTGTTATGAAAGGAAATTTTATGATCAACGTTAGTAATCTCGACTATTGCCTGGCCGTAGATGTCAATGATTATGATCTAGAAGTCATCCGTCAATATATTTGGGAACTGATCAACTATGGCATGTTTAGAGCACGTCTGGATGCCAATATCCATGCCAATGGCAATTTCAATTCGCAGGACAGCATCAGCATGAATGGAAGATTTTCTTTGCGCGATTTTCATTTGGGTAAAACAACCGAGGATGATTATCTGTCATTCAAAAAATTTGATGTGGTTATGGAAAAAGTAAGTCCGGTTCATCATAAATACCTATTTGACTCGATCACTCTTTCAGACCCTTATCTGAAATATGAACGCTACGATTCACTTGACAACGTGGAAGCTATGTTTGGAAAGAAAGGACAGAATATTTCGGATGTCACACAGCAGGCGGGTCGATTTAACCTGGTGATTGAAATAGCGCGTTATATTGAGGTGCTGTCGCGTAATTTTTTTAAGAGTGATTATAAAATCGGACAATTGGCCATTCATCGTGCGGATCTGGTGTTTAATGATTATTCCCTGGCCGAAAAATTTTCTATTGAAGCTACACCACTTTCCATCGTTGCTGATTCGGTAAACAAAGACAACAAACGCGTTGACGTAAATTTTGCCACTGGCTTTAAACCCTTTGGCTCGGCAAAAATGTCATTGAGTATCAACCCCAACGATAGCAGCGATTTTGATCTCACTTTTAAGGTAGAGAAAATACCTGTAGCGGTTTTTAATCCCTATTTTATTTCGTACACATCTTTTCCAGTAGACCGTGGCACCATTGAAGTAAACGGATTGTGGACGGTAAGAAACGGTGCTATCAAGAGTACAAATCATGTAGTTATGATTGATCCACGTGTAACAAGACGCATTCGGAATGATAATACGAAATGGCTGCCCATGCCCATGATCATGGCCTTCGTACGGGAGCGGGGTAATGTAATTGATTATAGTGTTCCCATCACGGGTAATCTTAAAGATCCCAAATTTCATATTCGTGACGTGGTATTTGATGTGGTCAAAAACATCTTTGTCAAACCCGCTACCACACCGTATCGGATGGAGGTAAAAAATGTGGAAACTGAAATTGAAAAGTCACTCACCGTAAAGTGGGAAATGCAGCAGCATATATTAACACCTCATCAAAAGAAGTTTGTGAAAAAAATATCCACGTTTCTCAAAGACACACCTGAGGCAACCCTTATTGTCCAACCCTATGAGTACGCTTCAAAAGAAGGTGAGTATATTTTATTTTATGAGACCAAGAAGAAGTTCTTTTTGCTCAATCGCGAAAACAAGAAAGACTTCACGGAAGAAGATTCACTGGCGGTAAGCATGATGTCGGTTAAGGACCCAGGCCTGGTCAGGCATATCAGCAAGAACTTGAGCGATACGGTGATGTTCACGCTTCATGAGAAGTGTCTCAATTTCGTGGGGAAAGAAATTGTTTATAATCAGATGAAGCAATTAGTGAAAAACAGAGAGACCGCTTTTCGGAAAATGTTCATTGCGAACGGGACGGAGAGTCAGGTGAGTATACAGGCCACACAAAATGATATTCCATTTAATGGATTTTCCTACTTTAAATTGGAGTACCCGGGAAAAATCCCGCGCTCACTCGAAAAAGCTTATCAACGAATGATTGATCTCAACGATGAAATACCAAGAAAAAAATATTTGAATCGTAGAAAGAAGGATGATAAGATGGTAAACGAGACTGGCGAATAGAAAGTGTTCATCAATAGGCTTATTAATTATAAAGTTCCTGTATTTGATTATTAATTAAGTGGTTGATATTCGTTTGATGGAATTTTTTTGACAGAACTGTTTGCCAGTTTTTCTGCGACAAATGGAATGGCTAAACGCACCAGCCAGTTTAGTTTAGTTGACAACCCTTGTCGTGCTATCAACTCTATTCCTGTGGAAACAATGGCACTTACCAAAGAAGTAGTGTTGGAATTTTTTTTATTGAAAATGCTAAGTATCGGACGTAATACCTGAAGAGGTTCAAGTTTTTCTTTCAATTCAAGAAGTTCCTGATTAAGAATTTCTTTTTGTGCGATAATCTTTATTTCCAGCATCTGGCGTTCGGCAACCAGCTCTTCGTACGTATTAATCCTGCTCATATATCTTTTTAATAATACTATTTCGTAGACGTGGTATCCATATTTTTTGAGAAGTCCATAACAATAATCCAAACAGCACCGTATAAAACCCTCCAACAATAAAGAAACCAACCTTGATATTGTTTAAATATTCACCCAACCACCAGGCCGTGCCAATTCCCATGAACAGTAACACAAACACGCCTATGATCAACGCCAGTATACCGATGATACTTGAGGATATTCCCAGAGACGTGTGTTCCACCACCTTTACAGAAATAAGATTGCGATAGGAATCTATCAGGTCGGTGATGCTGTTCACCCATATGTCGGTGCTATTTTTCTCTACGTCCATAAATTTGTCAGGTTGACTGTCCATTAGATTATTCTTTTTGTATTGCTTTTGACTTTAATCCTGCTACAAGACCATGATTATGGTGATCACCCAGTAGCGTACCCCACGGTTGAAGCTCAGGCACTTTATCAAAAATAACTTTCAGTACGGCCAAACCAGGAATGGCTAAAAACATTCCAGGTATTCCACATAAAGCACCACCTACGAGGACACCAATGATGGTGACAAGAGCATTTATACGAACCTTGTTGCCTACGATCAAAGGCATCCCAAAATTGTTATCTAAAAACTGGACAATGGCAAGAATAATACCTACCCATACGACATGGCTGATCTGATCAGAAGTGATCAACGTGATGAGCATGCAGATAATATTCGCCACCAGTATTCCCACATAGGGTATTAGATTGAGTAAGGCAGCGAATAGTGCTAGGAATACTGCATACTTAATTCCAAGTATTAAAAAGCCAATTACATTTAACGTGAACACTAATGAGGTTTCAATCATCAGTCCCGTCATGTATTGCTGGGCCACGGTGGTGGACTCTGTTAAAACTTCTTTTACTTTTTGTTCTGACCCATTTTTAAAAACGCTTATTAAAAATGCCCTGATATTTGATTTGTAATAGAGAATGAGAAACGTATACAAGGGCATCAAGACCACATAGGTCAGTACCCCTGTCAATGAGTCTAGTGTGATGCCTACCAAACCTGTGGCATTCTCTTTTAAATCTATGACACGTTCATGCAAATACTGATTCTGTTTGGTGATGGTAATGCTTGTGTTTTTCTTGAACCACACCTGAAGGGAATGACTTACTTCATTGACGCGTTCTTTCAATGCCGGAACATCGTCTACAAAATTCATGATTTGACTGGATAGAAAATAGAGAATCCCCCCGCTTACCAGCATAGCCAGAACTATGGGGATTATAATGGACAATGGTTTTGGGAATTTTTTAGTTGAAAGATATCGGGTAAAGGGAAGTAGAATATTCGCGACTAAGATCGAAAATAAGAGAGGGAGAATAATAGATTGACCATAGATCAGCGCAAGGCAGATTATAGCCAGTGATATGAGAATTAAACTTGATTTTTGATAAAAGGGAACGTTGATCTGACTTTCCATAAGGAATAGAAATTTCAAATCTTATCTTCATTATCATGCCAATGGAAACTGAGTTAAAAAGGTTGGACGGGGCCTCTTGCTGATCTCCGGTGTAGAATAATCTCTACACGATTGGGATCATGTGATACAGCCGATGGATGATATATCCGTTTTCAGAATTGGAACTTTGGTTTTATCACTTCTATCTATGGCCGATTAATTGTGGGAGGATTGGCTATAAACTAAAAACCAAATGAAAAACTTCGGAATAACTTTAGTAGTAGTCGGCATCGTCATGACGGTGTTTACCGGTTTCAATATCATTACCAAAAAGAAAGTGGTTGACCTGGGAGCTGTTGAAATCAGCAGAGAAGAGAAAACCCCGATTTATTGGTCCCCCATTACAGGCGGCTTACTTGCCGTGGCCGGTGTTCTCATGCTGGTGGCAGGGAAGAGAAAGAGTTAATCATTGGCACGGCACAAGACCCAACCATGAAACAAATGAAAGCCCTTGGGATAATTCTATTTGTGGCGGGAATCATACCAACTATTTTTATTGGATTAATCAAATCATTTATGGGAAGAAAAAAAGCTTTTAATTGATCGTTCCGGGTTGAACCATTAATTGTTCCAGTGCGCCTTTAATTTGTAACTCTTATTCAGAACTAACTGTTGCTGGCCTGTCACGTTGAGGAATTATTTTTACTTCTTTTTCCGAGGATGACAGATTTCATTCCATCCAGAATGGACTTCCACCAGACATTGAAAATAAAACGCTTTCTATCGCGAGTGATATCAATAACTCCGGTTTTTTGATCTGATGATGTTGCCTTGACTTTGCTATTATTAACGAAGGCGTTTATGAGAAAAGTCTTAATTTCATTGGTAGACGATTTATGATAGTCTAATCCGGTTATCCGTAGGTTTTCGTAGGCCATGTCAACTATACCGGTAGAGGTAAAATCGGTGTAGATAAAGTCAAAAGTCATGTTGCTTAAATGGCCAGATTTAATGCGCAGGTTGGCGGCATTTTCCAGTACCGGATTGAGTGTCAGCAGATCCATTTTCGAAATAGATCCGCTGGCGGTGTACTCAGCAGAGCCATCTAACGGAAATTCAAAATTTGCTTTAATATAACCACTTTTCATAAAGCGGCCCCTTGCTGTTAAGACAGCGTTTCGCGGATCGCTCCCTGTAATTCTGTTATTAAGTCCCACAAAAGTTGCCTGCACATTATCGAATGTCACGGTTCCGGTTGTCAGCCCTTTCTCGGGAAACTCTTCTACGGCTATTGTAGAATTGGTAATTAGCAGATTGTCTATCTTTACCCAGTGCGAAAGCTTTAAAAAGGATTCCATTGGAAGCGGTACATTTTTAGTCTGTCGAAAAGGCATGCGTTTGTCTTTAAATACAAGAAGTTCGAAAGATTTAATTTCCATTTTTGATGCGATAAATGAGCTATCTGAAATTCCTTTATACTGCCATCCTTCTACCGTTAGGTTGGGAATCGATAAATTTATCCTGCCCGTTTGCTTGCCCAGAAAATGAGCGAACTCATACTTACCAAAATTTGGAATTAATTCGGCAGAGTCGATGATGATCTTTTGCTTGACCGTATTAATGTATACGCGGGCAATGGTGCCGCCATACATTCCCTGATGGCGGCTAATACTAATTTTCTCTGCCCTGGCGTCTATTGTTTTTAAAGAATAATGCAGCTGATTCAAAGAGTCTATTTCCATACTGGCATCACCAAGGTTTCCGTTCAGCAGCGCAGAAAAATCAACAAGGGTATCGGTCAATACGTGTGTTTTAATGTTCGTTAAGGAAATATTCTTAACCAGGAAAAGCCTGTATTTAGAATCTGGCATTTTCTTTTCGGCCTGCGTACTGTTTTTAGTGTACCGGATAATACCACTATCCAGCACAATATCATTTATAAGCAGGCGTTTTTGGAAGAGTAAATCATACAGGTGAATACCCCTCAAAGAGATTGCCCTTAAACTCACACTGTGTTGCTTATTAAGTGTGCTGTCGGTGACAGAACTCCACTCCAGGTTTTTAAGGTTTATGGAACGTGAGGATAGATTTACCTCCACGGAAGAAATCTTCACGCGAATGGAACACAATTTTTCTTCGATTTTATTTTCAGCATAGCTTGAAAGCAAAACGGTGGCACTATACACAACCACGATACTGCTGAGCAGGATAAGTGGCCAGCTATAGCGTTTTGCCAGGGGGTAGTAGAGTTTCATAATAATGGCATCCTATTGTTGATAGGATGCCATATTAGCTAAAGAACCTTATCGCCACGTATCACGCGTACAAGGACTGCGATAATAGCAATCACAAGTAAGATGTGGATTATTGAGCCTGCGCTATAAACGAAGAAACCCAACAACCAAAGGATGATTAGAACGACTGCGATCATGTAAAGTAAGTTGCCCATAAAGTAGTATTTATGTTTATATAATAAATTTGGTGCCATTAAAAGATAGAATGATTTAGAGGCTATTGTGCAGAGTCACTCACGTTTGTGTTTATACTTTACACGTGAGTGGGGCAAAATTTCCCCACCACCCCTTGCCCATGGACTTCCTGTTGCCATTTCGGTATGGCACGATTTTCTGTGAGAATCGGTAAAGTGAAATAAAATGACCGATGTTATTCTTTTCCTGTTTGTGTTCATAATAGGCTACCTTTGCTTTATGAGCATTGTGCTTTTTATGATTAAGATGTTCTTTCCATTTTTTACGAAAGAAGAACTTGAAAAGCGTAATAGTGTGATAATGTTAAAGTGATAAAAGGATCGATGGGAAGGACACTGGTGATTGATGATGAGTTGGATATTTGTTTAATGATGAACCGACATCTCCAAAATTTGAATTTTGATTCTCAATATGCGTTGACCGTCAAGGAAGCACGGCTCAAGGTAGATATTTCACCTTTTGAGCTTATGTTCATCGACCTGAACCTTACCGATGGCTCGGGATTTGATGTGATCAAATACGTGCAGGAGCTGAATTTAACTTCCAAGATAATTGTTATCAGTGCGCATGACAGCGAGGCCAATAAGGCCATCGAAATGGGCGCAAGTCTTTTCATATCAAAGCCGTTTACCATTAAGACCATTAATGAGGCACTTAGAAAATTGAATTTTCTGCCTAATTAATTTTTTATGATCTCTTTATGCAAAGTATATTAGTTGTAGATGATGATAAGGATATCTGCCTTGTCTTGTCAAAATTCTTAAACAAGAATGATTACAATGTAAATATTGCCTACTCCGGTGAGGAAGGGCTTAGACAATTGCGCTCCAATGACTATGATTTAATTCTGTGCGACTATAAATTACCAGACGTAACGGGCATAGAGCTTTTGCAAAAAATCAAGATCCTAAATTCGTTTGTAGCTGTTATCATCATCACCGGTTATTCAGACGTAAAGACTGCCGTAGAGACGTTCCGTTATGGAGCCAATGATTATATAACAAAGCCCCTGTATCCCGATGAATTACTGGTAACCATCAGGGAAACAATTTCAAAAAATAAGCATAAGCTTGACGCGCGCAGCGAAAATGCAGTAACGGGTGCAAGTAAGAAGTCAAAATCAGATACCACCTCCACCGCAAATTTCATAACGGGCATAAGTGCTCACTCACAAGCAGTACAGCGACATATTGAGTTGATCGCTCCATCGAATATGTCGGTAGTGATCAATGGCGAAACCGGAACAGGAAAAGAGTTTGTCGCCCAATCCATTCACAAGTTCAGCAAACGGGCGGAGAATCTTTTTATGGCTATTGACTGTGGCGCATTGCCCAAAGAATTGGCGGGAAGTGAATTGTTTGGCCACCTAAAAGGCTCTTTTACAGGTGCCATTGCTGATAAGCAAGGAAGTTTTGAAATAGCCGATGGGGGTACCATCTTCCTAGACGAGATAGGAAATCTATCCTATGAGAATCAGGTGAAGCTGCTGCGGGTAATTCAAGAGCGAAAGATTAAACGCATTGGCGCTACGAAAGACACTACGATAGATGTTCGCATCATTGCCGCCACCAATGAAAATCTTGCCAAAGCGGTGAAAGAAGGAAGGCTGAGAGAAGATTTGTATCACCGCCTAAATGAATTTAAAATTGAACTGACTCCGCTCCGCGAACGCAAAGAAGATATTTTATTTTTTGCAGATTTCTTTTTACAAAAAGCAAATCAATTGCTTAGTAAAGAAGTTAAATCATTTTCACCTGAGGTTAAAAATTACTTTTCCAACTATTACTGGCATGGAAACCTGAGGGAATTGAACAATGTAGTAAGACGAGCCGTGCTGCTAACCACGGGCGAAGTTGTGCAACATGATAGCCTGCCCCTGGAAATAGTGCAGGCCGGTGGAGTAAGCAATGAGGGTGAAACAATTCATGAGAGTGTAGGCATGTTGAAATCCATTGCCTGGACAGCAGAACGGCAGGCCATCATTGATGTGCTGGAGAAAGTGAACTACAATAAATCGAAAGCGTCTGAACTTCTGGATATCGACCGGAAGACACTGTATAACAAACTGAAGCTTTATAACATCACAGCATAAGCTGGTCTTGCCGCTTATTTCGCAAAAAAAGTTATCCTGTTTCCAGAATAACTTTCAACTTCACCCAATCTAACCTGAAACCCTATTTGAAGTTTACTTTGAACCGAGATTGAAAGCGATGTACACTTGTGCGCATGAATTTTTGGCATCCCCGATTAATGAACGGGCCGCGCTGCTGTCAGCAATTTTTACCAGACCAAAATTATAGCGTGCACCTACCTGAACGTCACCGAAATTTGCACCCATACCGCCTGAGAAACCGTAGTCAAACGACTTAAGATTATCTTTGTCAACCGGATCGGCACTATTGGCAATGTCACCTTTATAGGAAATGTTGGCGTTTAATAAATAACTGGCATAGCCGCCCAGGTGTATTTCGGCAGATTTGCCCAGCTTAAACACAGCTAGTACAGGCAGATCCAAATAATTCAGATTGTAAGATACTTCCTGGTATAGACTCCCGGCACTATATTGAGCGGTTGAACCTTTTGTAGAATACAGCAACTCAGGTTGAATCGCAAATTTTTCAGTCGATAGGAGTTGACCATACACTCCAATATTGAAACCTATGCGCGCGTTCTGATCCGTTACATCATCAAGATAAAGGTTGCTCAGGTTTAAACCTCCTTTAATTCCCGATTTGCCCCGCTGTGCTGAGGCTTGCTGATGGAAAGCCAGACTGAAGAGCATTACTATAAAAATCACAGACCCTACTTTGTTTTGGAAATTCATAATCAAGTTATTTTAGTTTGATTATTGTAGTATAAAGAACAGGCCAGTTTATTTAATAAGGTTTTGACTCGTTTGGCCGCTATTGTTTAGACTTATCATTAACTTACAAGGACATGGTTTCCCCACGTGTAGCATTTTAACCCCACTATGAAACGTCATTATACAAGGATCTTGTTTGTCATTTCGATTATTACGCTTCTCCTGGTCAGTTTAGTCACGTTTCGTAATCTGAGCAATTACATGGAGGAAGTCAGGTTGATCAGACATTCCAATAGAATTATAAGAACAACACAACTGGTCTTATCCACCATCAAAGATGCGGAAATAGGCCACCGAGGCTTTCAATTAACTCGCGATACACTTTACCTGAAGCCTTATTATTCTGCCCTATCCGTCTTGCCTGGCCAACTTAAGTTGCTGGACAGTTTGGTAACGGATAATGAAACACAACGTAAAAATGTGAACTCGTTGAACGCTCTAATTCAAAATCAGTTTTTAATTATTTCTAATATTCTGTCCAATGCCAGTCGCAGCACCTTGTACATGGATACCTACGAGAGCAATCTTTTATCGAGGAGTAGGGAAAATATGGATGCCCTAAGAAAACGTGTCAATGATGTTTTGGAAGAAGAGCAAAGGATAGTTCTTATTAGAGGGGAGAAGGAAAGTGATTACAAAACAACAGCACCGGTAGCGCTGCTTTCTTACACGATACTATCCTTGTTTGGAGTTTTATTCCTTTTCTCAAAAGTGATGGATGAGTTGCGCAAGCGCGAAAAGGCAGAGACTATGGTCCTTGAAAATTTTAAGCAACTACAACAACAAAAGTCAATTATTGAGGAACGAAAAATTATTTTGAACGAAGCTGAATCGCTTTCACAGATGGGAAGTTGGAAATGGACAGAAAGTACAGATGATCTGGTTTGGTCAGAGGGCCTCTATAGAATTTTTGACAAAAAAATGGAAGAGCCTATTTCATGGAACTCCTTCCTTGAAAACGTATTTCCCGATGACATAACGCTCGTGGAGAATTGCTTGCATGACGTAAAAACAAATAAGAATGGTTCTTCGATTGATTACAGGATCGTTAAAGACGATGAAATAAGATACCTTTCGCTTACCGTTAAGCCGCACAGCGTTTTTAGTATCGATATTTTAGGAGCCGTAATCGATATTACAAGACGTAAAGAGCAAGAGAAGCAACTAGCCTTTCAAAACATTGAAAAAGAAAAACGGGCAGAAGAGCTGATCATCGCCAACAAAGAACTGGCCTTTCAAAACGAGGAAAAAGAAAAACGAGCAACAGAGCTGAGCATTGCCAACAAGGAGCTAGACGAAAAAGAAAAAAGGTACCGAACTCTTTTTGAGCGTTCCATTGACCCTATCTTTTTAGCGACTGGTAGCTTAGTGCTCATCGATGTTAATGATTCTTTTACCAGCTTCTTAGGCTATTCTGAAATAGAGGCATTGCCCATCGCCAGCCTATTTGCAAATCCGGATGACCACGAATATTTTAAAGGCACATTGAAAGAGATGGGACAAATTCGCGACTTTGAAACTATGCTGATCACAAAGTCAGGAGAACAAAAAGCATGTCTTTTAAATTGTGTTTTTATTCCTGACCAGGCATTTGGTTTTTCCTGTTATCAAGGTATTGTCCATGACCTTACCCATCTAAAGAAAGCTGAAAACGATATGTTGATGGCGGAACGCCTTGCTTTGACAGGAAAAATTGCCCGAACCATAGCGCACGAGGTACGCAATCCGCTGACGAACCTTAATCTTGCTCTGGACCAACTTCGCGAGGAGATGCCAGCGAACAATGAATCGGCAAAATTGTATGGCGATATTATTGAGCGAAATGCCAATAGAATAGAGCAGCTCGTTGAAGAGATGCTCAACTCATCAAAGCCCAAGCAACTGGATTTGAAACTTACGTCCATTAAAGAAATTTTAGACGACACCATCAGTCTGGCGATCGATCGCATCAAACTAAAACAGATAGAATTAATCACCAGTTACCAAGGTGATTTTCCCAGGATTTTAGTGGATAAAAATAAAATTCAGATTGCATTACTTAATATTATTATCAATGCGGTGGAGGCGATGGTGCCCGGAAAAGGTGTGTTGAGAATTGACGTATCGGTACGGGAGAACATGTTGACATTGTCTATTGCTGATAATGGTAAGGGAATACCGGCTGGAGAAATAGGAAAATTATTTGACCCCTTTTTTACGAGTAAGCAAAGTGGGATGGGGTTGGGGCTGACGTCCACCAAAAATATTTTGAACAGTCACAATGCGCAGGTGGAGGTGAAGAGTGAGTTAAATAAGGGCACTACTTTTCATATTCACTTTAAGCTTGCTGAATGAGTGCGAAAACGGACTGGACGGTATTGACCCTTTAATTAAAGACCAGGGGAATTACAGATTACCATCTATCTCCAATGCCCTCGTGCATACTTCCATCCGCTACGCGTTTGTATCCACTGACCATCCACCCACCTGGCCGATGACCTTCCCGGTTTTACCCAATGACCTTTTGAAACCCGGTAGGAGTGAGCGTGCCGGTTCCATCTCCACGAATCGCTAACATAGATAAAGCCTGGCCCAGGTGAGGCCGGAATGATAACAATTTCAGGGTTGGCAGGTCTTTCCACTACCGCCCTGCAGCCGGAAAGGAGTACGATGATTAGGATAAACTTTACCAGGTATTTCATAGTTGTTTTTTGCGATTCATCAATTACTAGGAATAACGCATTTGCTTCCTTTCGAATCTTGCTTTGCTCTTGAAAATTAATGCCACAAACAGAGCAGAAACTACAAACAAGGGCAGGAAAATATAGAATACAATTTTTGCGATGGATGCCGCACCAACCGTTAAGCCGCTGAAGGCAAGTAGGGCTGCAATAATGACAATGACGAGGAAACCAATTGAGTAACGTATCATAGTAGTGGAGTTTAGTTTTGTTTAGTTGATTGTGCTCTTGAAATAATAGTGCCGCCCTTGTTTGCCTTTAAAAATGGACTATTCCTGGTGTTGGCGTTCAAAAGAGTGGAATTTATTTCGTGGGGATGTTCAAAATTTCCCCACATTCTTGATTGGATGAGCTTAATCATCTCAAGAGACTGGTCAAAGGATGGCATGCTATTTTCTAACGAGGGTAGTAAGTTCTCACAAGGTGTGCGGATGCTTAATCTTAATTACAACTATTATGGATTCAAAAACAATGATTGGAGGCTTACTGGCCGGAGCAGCTATTGGTGTGGCTATCGGAATATTGCTGGCGCCTTCCAGTGGCGAAAAGACAAGAGGTAAATTGGTAAAGGGATCGCGCAGGTTAACCAATAGCGTGCAGGAAACGGTAGAAGATTCTATCGAATCGTTAAAGGACAGGTTTAATTTCGGTGTTGATGAAGTGGTTAAAAAAGGAAAAGAATTGATCAATCACGCAAGTGATCGTGTTAAAGCTTAAAAAACGATGAATAAGCTACAAATCAAAGGTACCTGGAACGAGGTGAAGGGTAAATTGAAACAAAAGTTCGGTGCGCTAACCGATGATGATCTTCTGTTCACAGAAGGTAAAGAAGATGAGCTTTATGGTCGTCTTCAAACCAAGCTAGGCAAGACAAAAGAGGAAGTAGTAAAAGTGATTGAGGACATTTAGAATTTGATCATTTTCCTCATCAGAGCGGTATCGTTTTAGAGTGGACTATACTTACAGATAATTCAAACCCATCGTCATTGCAAGAATGACGATGGGTGATTATCAGAGCTATAATAAATCTTATAAAAAAAACTATGGCATTCTCCCATCTTGTCATTGGTGGCCTCTTGCAATCATCTTTTTTAGGAGTCAATTTAGTAGATCAAATACTTCATTTTAAGTTGAAGACATGATTTCAGAAAACTTTCAGAAAAAGCAAAATACTGACATGGCAATTCTATCTGAATGTTTGAAGATAGCGTTGGATCGTGGGTACTCAGAAAACTTTAGAGTAATTGCCAATGACCTTTCCACAGAAGATGAAAAGTCTATTTATTCACCAGAGAATATTAGAATTACGAATTTTTATCGCTTTGAAGGTAATTCAAACCCTGATGATAATAGCATCTTGTATCTTATTGAAACTGGCGATCGAAAGAAAGGAGTATTGATTGACGCCTATGGTGTTTATGCGGATGCACTGATTTCTAATTTTGTCCGGCAAGTAGAGGACTTTCAAAAGAGGCCTAATATTGTTTTCTGATTATTAATTTCTTTTCATGCAGCTGACTCATCCAACCCCGGGCACCCGGGTCAGATAGGTGCTAGGGCGAAGCAATCCCATTATTTGGGGATCGCTTCGGACCACCCGTGCCACCGCAGTTGCTCGCAATGGCGTATAGTTTTGCGTGAGTCCAGGCATTTAAGTATATGTTATTTTTTTAGGACTTAATACGGCTTAATTTCATTTCTCTAAATTCATAGGTAAGCAATAGTTCACAATCATGATTGTTTGTCCCAGCTGTTACATAATACTCTTCATGATAGTGGTATCATAAGAACTCGCTGATCAGGGACATGGGTTTATCAAGCTCAATAAAATCCTGAAACCTGTGGCTTAAAGGTTTGGCTGGTACCAAATAAGTTGGGCAGTGTGGTAGAAAATTTAATTTGCCAGGCAGACGTATAGTTTTGATTCTTTCCGAAGTAGGTCAGGTCCAATGAAAATCGTGGCAGCACTAAATTTTCGTTTAGCATCTGCACCCCAACCTGAATGGATGGGAAAAGCGCAGTCTTCTTTAAAAGTACGGACTGTGTAGATAGGAAGTTTAAATCAACCCGATGAAACAAGGCAAACTGGAAACCATACGCATACCACGGCATAAAATAAATCGTTTCAAAACCTATTATCATCCGATGATCACCCAGCGGGGGCAAATTGTTCAGACCTTCCCATTTACCATCAATGCTAATCGTGCGGTCAAGCACGCGGTTGAACCCTTTTGTATAAGTGAAGTAAATGAATTGCCTCGCTTGCATTCTTCTAATCTTCATCAGATCGCTGAAATAAATACTCGATAGGCTTACCAATCCATCTTCACCAATCTTTTTCTTAAAAAAACTTCCAGCAGCAAGTGAGAGATTCAGATATCCGAAGGCAGTAAAATACCTGCCCCATGTTCCTTTCAACTCAAGGTAGGCTCGATCTGTAAATTGATTAACCTCCTGACCAAATAACAGGCTGACGGCCCCGCCCACCGGAACATCTTCAGTCTTACCAAAGCCGCGTATCCGTAAGCTCTTCAGAAAATTCCTTCGGATAAGTGACAGGCTGCTTAAAACCAGCGTCTTATCGTGGAAGAATGAATTTGAATCTATAGAAACAAAGGGCTGAGCAATAAAATCACGTGTGTTGAGGCGTGTAGAGAAAATAAGGTTGGTACGCTTATCCAATTGAAAAGATCGTCCCGCCCAAAGGTCTATATTATTTTCCCGGTAGGGTAATTCAAGTGTGTCATACTCTTCAAAATAAAAATTCTCTTTCGTTTGGTAAAGTTCTACACCTCCTGCATATTTTATTTCGGGCGTAAAAAAATCCCTACCCAATGAGATGCGGCTCCTTTGCCGAATATAGTTATTAGTATATTGAAGTTCGCCCTGAACAAAAGTACTCCTGAAATTGGGCTCACGTACCGTCACCTCATATCCATTTCTGGGATAGGCTTCTGAATTTCTAAAATAGGAGAGCCGCAATTGCCGGGCATAACCTAGTATGTTAATATCAAAAATCTCAAGCCTGTATCGTTTAGGCGAACCGTAATCGCCCGCGACACCAATGGAAGCTACGTCCTGGGTAACCACTACTACGTCTGCTGTTTTGGGATTAGCTTTATTCTTGGATACATAAATCCGTGCATCACGTAAAGGTTTAAATTGACGTAAAATCCTTTCATTGTCTGCCAGCTTATAGGGATCAACCGCATCGCCAACCTTAAAGAGTAGGTTCTGAGCAATGATTTTGGCGCGTGTATCTTTGTGGATGGTATTGACGAATAAGCCGAACCGGGTGGAGGCTTTCTGCAGTGTGTCGATCACCGAGCCTTCCAGCAGATCAACACTTTTGAATACGATGGAATTAATCGTATAACCGGCATAGGGTTTAAAGACATCCTCACTCTTAACAACTGCATTTACCAGTTTCTCTTTGCGTCCTCTTTTCTTTACCACCCATTCAAAAACACCCTTAGATGCTTTATGGTGCGATGTTTTTTTTGCCAGGCTGTCATAAAATCTCGATGAAGTAACATATGGATTTTCGGTCACCCGTATCTTTTCATTTTTATTAATAAATAAGACAGTGTCCTTTCGGGTAATAAAACTGGTGTCGCGCAGCACCACCTGAAGCCCTTTCTTTACTTTGATTTTTTTTTGCAGCTTGGTTTGACCGACAGCTTGCACAACGAAAAGCGATGAAACGAGAAGAAAAAGTAGTATATTTTTCATTGCTGTTCTCTTATTGACTCCAATTTCGTGCTAGGTTTAGCCGTTGGTAAAGAGTCATTAATGGGGCATTGTGAAAAAGCCCTTGTGAATAAATTTCCACACTTGCTGTTAAGGATTAAAAATATACTTTACCAGAATCCGTCAAAGCTGGTTTGCAAGAAACCGTACAGTTGGCATGAGTTTTCTATTCTACAGTGTCCATGACGTTTCGTAAATCACTGATAAATCTTGCAAGTATTTATCGATTCATTCAGCACTTTTTCAAAATTGCACTCTTTCCACCCTATGAGGGAAAGGAAGTATTAAATCAGTGCTTTGCTGTAGGTAACAAATCATTATACCTGATCACCTTTACATCCTTTCTTGCCGGAGTTGTCTTTACAAAGCAATCACAACCCTCCTTAGCATCCTTTGGCGCAGAATCCTGGCTTCCCTCATTGGTCTCTCAGGCGGTAGTGCGTTCATTAGGTCCACTCATTACCGGACTGATCTGTGCCGGAAAGCTAGGTTCAAATATTGGGGCGGAACTAGGTAGCATGCAGGTGACGGAGCAGATTGATGCCATGGAGGTTTCGGGTACACGGCCATTCTCTTATCTGGTAGTAACGCGAGTTATCGCCACGACCTTTATGCTCCCTCTATTGGTCATTTATTCTGATGGGGTTGCACTCTTAGGATCGTTCCTCATGGTCAATTCATTTAACGACACAGGATTTCTGTTATACTTGAATGAAGTTGCTGCCGTCATTACCTACCTGGATGTGTTCTCATCACTGATCAAGTCTGCCTTGTTTGGTTTTGCTATTGGAATAATCAGTAGTTATTCAGGATACAATTCGGATAAGGGGACAACCGGTGTGGGTAAAGCAGCCAATACAGCAGTTGTGGTTTCTATGGTATTTATTTTTGTAATCGACCTGATCATGTTGCAGTTTTTGAATTTGATTCGATGATGGAAAAGCAAACTGTCGCACTCGAAACAAAATCTACTATCTCAAAAAATAAGGTAGTGGAAGTAAAACACCTTAAGAAGCAATTTGGAGACAGGAAAGTATTGAATGATGTTAGTCTTGATGTTTACGAGTGTGAAAATCTAGTAGTACTTGGAAGATCGGGGAGTGGGAAATCGGTACTTATTAAATGTATGGTGGGTTTGCTAAAGCCGGACAGCGGGGAAGTTCAAGTTTTAGGATATGATGTTCCGAGCTTATCACCAAAGGAATTAAACGAGCTTAGGCTTCAGGTTGGGTTTTCATTTCAGGGAAGTGCGCTATATGATTCGATGACAGTTCGAGAGAATCTTGAATTTCCGCTAAAGAGGAATCTCGGTATTTATGATCGTGCGCGCTTGGAAGAAATGGTAATGATTGCATTAAAAGAAGTGGGTCTTGAAAACACAATTGATCAGAAACCGGCTGAATTATCAGGTGGAATGAAAAAAAGAATCGGTATAGCTCGTACACTTATTTTAAAGCCGAAGATCATGCTCTATGATGAGCCTACCGCAGGGCTTGACCCGATGACGTCCGGTGAAATTAACGAATTGATCCTCCAAGTTCGCGACCGATACCACACGTCCTCCATCATTATCACGCACGATATTAGTTGCGCTCGTCAAGTCTCTGATAGAGTGGTTGCACTTATCAATGGTGAAAGTAAGTTGGAAGGAACCTTTGACGACCTCAAAGCCACAGAGGACAATGATCTCAAACAATTTTTCAATTATTAAAAAACAGGAGTATGGAAAATCAAGATATTAATCGAAGTCTCAAGTTAGGCGCTTTTGTGTTGGGCGCAATCATCATCTTTCTGGGTGCCTTATTCTATTTGGCCAGAGAGGGAAATCTATTCAACAAAACCTTTTTAGTGTCTGCCATTTTTAAAAACGTAGAAGGCTTAAAAGAAGGTGACAACGTGTGGTTGTCGGGAGTTAAAATAGGAACCGTAAAGCTGGTGAAAATAGTTTCGGAAGGCAAGGTGATTGTTAATCTCTCACTGAAAGACAAGCAAAATGAATTTATTAAAAAGGATGCTACTGCTTTCGTTGGTTCTGATGGATTAGTGGGTAATAAGATCGTGGTGATAAGACCCGGTACGGTCGATGAGATCATTCACGAAAATGACACCATCAATTCACTTTCGCCTACCGATACACAGGAGCTTTTTAATATAGCGAAAGAGGTGGGTATGAATACAAGTTCCATCACAGACAATCTGAAGTTGATCTCTGCCCGGTTAAATAAGGGTGAGGGAATTTTTGGGGAACTACTTCGGGATGGACCTATTTCAAAGGATTTGCGGCAGACTATTGCTATACTTAAGACCACTGGGGAAAATGCAAATCGAGTATCTATCGAAGCAAAAAAATTATTAAATGAAATAAACACGGGTGATGGGCTCATCACTAAGTTGATCACTGATACATCGTATGTCAAAACGTTTGAAAACACATTGCAAAATGTTGCCAAGGTTGGGGCCAACTCAAAGAAAATGTCAGAGGACCTTCGAAGTATCATCGACAAAATGAATAGCCACGACAATGCCGTGGGTGTTATTCTAACCGATACAGCCTTTGCACGAAAGCTGAGGGGAACTATGGATAATGCTAAAACGGCTTCCTTTAAGTTGGACGAGAATATGGAAGCATTGCAACATAGTTTTCCGCTCAAGCGTTATTTCAAAAAGAAAAAGAAAGCAGAGGATAACAATAAATAGAAACGGGTCTCATCAGGTAAGGGTATCTACAATGAGTTTGGTCCGTGTAGAGAATTGTCTACAAGAAATCCTTCTAAAAGCATAGATCTTATTATTTAAACCAAAATGAAGCAGAATGATAAGTTGGCACAATTGTTTCACTCTCATTTAAATAATACTAAACAAACAAAATTATGAAAAAGTATATTTTAGGATTCGCCATCGTGGTCGTTCTCTTCGGTTGCGACACCAAAGAGAAGGCAGCCTTGCAGGTGAAGGTCGATTCGTTGCGAGTTGAACTAATGTCGAGCAAGCAAGTTGAGGAGAGCATGAATGAGGTAGGTGTGCTCATCGACTCCATTGATGCCAGCCGCAAGTCCTTGCATGTAAAAATGGTGGAAGGCAGTTCTTACGCAGACCATGTAGACCGTTTACGCAACATCAACACCTATGTTCGGCAAACGGAAGCGAAACTGGATGCACTTGAAAAATCATCTAAGAATTCTTCCAAGGCTACCACGAGAGCTATCCGAGGTTATAAAGCTGATCTGGCAAAACAATCTGCTGAAATTCTTGACCTTCAATTGCGACTTGTCCAACAGCAAGACCAGAATATGAAGTTGTGGGTACGAATCAATGAAAGGGATTCACTCTTATCCATGAAAGATCAGATGATAAAAATGAATGAAAGTGATATTGCTTCTCTTGAAAAACTTTTCAACGATACCCAATCAGAAAACAGAACTGCTGTAGCTAATCTCTACTACGCACAAGCTGAAGCATTGGAAACGGCTGCTAACCGCACGCAGTTTGCGCCACGCAAAAAGAAGGAAACAAGACGTGAAGCCCTTGAGTTGTATAAGCTTTCATTATCACTAGGCAATAGTGATGCACAGAAAAAGATTGACGAGTTAGAAAAGAAGCTTAGCTAAGTTAACCTGACAATGAACTTACTTATTGAAGAAGGGTGGGTCTGGATAACTATTGCTTAACTTCATTAAGGATCAGGGCTGTTGATTTCAACAGCCCTTTCTTTACACAGGAGTTCTCACATTAAAAATAAGATGAGAATGAGCTAGCATTTGTATTCAAAAAAAACCTAGCATGGTGTACGACTACTGTCAAATAGTTGAAATTTGATTGATTATGAAAAATACATACAAGCATACCGAAAGAGTTTTTGAAAGAGCAACTTTTTTTATTATTGCCATACTGGGTAACTCCATTACGTTTGTGATCGCCTCGGCCTTGGTCATATTTTGGCTTAGCAACAAACTATTTCAGGCTCAGGATATTAATGAGCGTATCGGTGACATCATTCAGGGAATCAGTTTTTTAAGTCTGTTAATTATTCAACGATCATTTAAGCGTTTCTCGGCCTCACTCCATCTAAAAGTGAATGAACTCGTAAAGTCGGATGAGCATGCAAGTAATGCGGTGATTAACATGGAGGGAAAAACAGATCGTGAGATTGCCAAACTAATACATGAATATAGAGAACTAAGTGAACCCGCCCCAAAACGGAATAAAAGATATTTCTGTATTTAATAACAGTATGGGGAAAATGAGATTTAAGTGAGCAACAAATTCCCCTCGGTCATTGATCATTTCATCGTTTGATACCAATGGCACCGCTTTTCACCATCGGCACGAATCTTCCTTAAGGTATTGCACAAGCAGCCAGAAATATCTGCTTGCAATAAATTCACTCATAATTTAAACAAAACAAAAAAATGAAAACTAAAAATTTATTCTCAATCATTGCCTTACTGTTAGTGGTAGTTGTTCTTGGATGCAAGAAGGATGATGACCCGGGAATAAGTCCTGAGACAAACAAACCTACCATAAGTTCCACCGACCCACTCAACAATTCTACTGGTGTTGCACGTAATAAGGTAATTGCCATTAAGTTTAGTGAAGCCATGGATCCATTAACCATTAATGCTTCAACGTTTACGCTAAAACAAGGTAGCACGCCAGTTTCTGGCTCTGTGGTTTATGCCGGAACAACAGCAACATTTTCACCAGCTACGCTGACCGCAGGCACTACCTATACAGCTACCATAACTACAGAGGCAAAAGATCTGGCAGGCAATGCCCTTGCTGCAAACACAGTGTGGAGTTTCACAACGGGTGGCACGCTGACTAATTTGGCAATGGTCGATCTTGGAGCTTCGATTGACTATGTGATCCTTGCCAAGACTGCTATCAATAACATTTCAACCTCTGCTGTTACAGGAGATTTGGGTTTAAGCCCTGCCGCTACTTCTTATATCACAGGGTTAGCCATTACAAATGCAACTGGATATGCGACCTCTGCGCAAGTCACTGGAAAATTATATGCAGCTGACATGGCTGATCCAACTCCAATTAACTTAACCACAGCTGTTAATAATATGATAACCGCTTATAATGATGCAGCCGGACTTCCTTCTCCTGATTTCGTGGAACTTGGTACAGGAAACATTGGTGGTAAGACTCTAGCACCTGGCTTATATAAATGGACAAACACAGTAACTATGCCTTCCGGTGTTACAATTTCCGGTAGTGCAAGCGATGTTTGGATATTTCAGATTGCGGGAGACCTGACCATGAGTTCTGCCGTGAACGTTACCTTAGTAGGTGGGGCACAAGCAAAGAATATTTTCTGGCAGGTAGCCGGTCAGGCAACATTGGGCACCACATCACATTTTGAAGGAACTATATTGTCTATGACGGGAATTACTTTTCAAACTGGCGCATCAATGAATGGCAGGGCACTGGCGCAAACGGCTGTTATTCTTGACGGAAATGCTATTACAAATCCATAAATAAAATAAGTTGAATAATCATCAAAATGAAGTCGCTCTCTAGGCTTCATTTTTTTTACAAGGCAAGTAACACTGTAAAAGGAATCATGGAAAGTGAAACAAAATATAAAGCAGGTGAAATTGTTTTTGAGAGAATACATCCCGCTCAGCGATTGGTAATCAATTATTACCGCGACAGAATTTATTATTGCAAAGTTCAGGATCATCTTCATCGAAAGGATCTGGTCTTTTTTGAAAAGGACCTAATGTTGGCTAAGGTAGCCGTGGCAAATTATAACAAAGGGTAACTTTTAGTAATGATATCTTTGCAGTGCATTTCCAGTTCAGGGAAAAAGGCAGTAAACTCTTTTTCAAAGTCGACATAGTTTGCTTCAAGTTCAACAATTGATTCGTCCATTTTAGAATCGTAGGCTGATCGTCTTGTCATTCCATTAAGAGCTCTGCTTAGTCCTTCCAATTGAGAATAATTCAAAAGCCAATTACCTTTGGTCATGTAGGGCATCAGGTATTTTACCTTCTCCGGCAAAATAGAATCATGTTCTTCAATAAGTTGGTAAGAGCGATGAGCAAAATCGAACAATGATTCTGTAGAGTAGGTAAGCCAGTTCTTCGCTAAAAAATGATCGTAAAACATATCGATGATTACTCCGGAATAGTGCCTGTATTTAGGACGAAGTCGGTTCTTGCTCAGTTTTACCACTTCATGGGTATCGGTAAAATGATCAATGGCGCGGTGAAGTTCAATTCCTGCGGCAATCTCGGGTTCGTAGCGCTCCTGCGGGTTTCTTCCCTTGACAAAATCGCCTATGAAGTTGCCTACCATGATTTTGGGTCGGTTGCCGGAAAGATAAAGATGCGCCAGAAAATTCATTGTTGTAAGGTAATAGATTAACTTTTCATTTTTTACAGAGGAAAATTGTTGACTTTTGATTACTAAATTTAAGACACCCATGACTGCATTACCTCAGTTGAAGTTGTTAATTAATCTGGCCAGTATTGATGGCGAGGTAGGTGAAAAAGAACGCAACTACATTTTCAATATTGGCAGAGCCAATGGTCTGGCAGAGGTGGTAGTAGAGCCTTTGTTCAATACCCATCATGAAACGGTTGTTCCAACTATTTTAGATCATGATCAAAAATTCAATTACATCGTCAGTCTGGTGCAATTGATGAAAATTGATGAACGGCTGTACAAAGAAGAAATTAAATATTGCTCACAGGTGGCTTCCAAATTGGGATACAGTAAGGAAATCATTTTTGACCTGATGCTTCATGTAAGCGCTTCGATGGCGGAAACTGAACTGACAGCACTTCAGGAGTTGACTAAAAAGTATCTCACCAAATAAGGACTGTTTCTCCATGTTTATGGCGGATACAGTACCTTTTCTTAAGGCAAAATCAGAATCTTGTTAGTGTCCTTTTTTGACACTAATTCACCCAAAATATTCCCTAACTTTGCCGCTTGATAAAAACGAGCTTGAACGTAGGGTATGGAAAACATTCGTAATTTTTGCATCATCGCGCACATTGATCACGGTAAAAGTACACTTGCCGATCGCCTTTTAGAGTTTACCGGCACGCTCACAGACCGTCAAATGCATGCTCAGGTGCTGGATAATATGGATTTGGAGCGTGAAAAGGGAATTACGATCAAGTCACATGCCATTCAGATGAACTACAAATTTGAGGGTAAGGACTATATTTTAAATTTGATTGATACCCCCGGCCACGTTGATTTTTCCTATGAGGTCTCTCGTTCTATTGCAGCGTGTGAAGGCGCTTTATTAATCGTAGATGCAGCACAAGGAATTCAAGCCCAAACCATTTCCAATTTATACCTGGCATTGGAGCACAATCTTGAGATTATTCCGGTGTTGAATAAAATCGATTTGCCGGCCGCCATGCCGGAAGAAGTAACCGATCAGATTGTGGATTTGATTGGTTGTGATCGGAGCATCGTTATCAAAGCGAGTGCTAAGGAAGGAACAGGTATTGAAGAGATTTTAAGCGCGGTGATTAAACGTGTTCCTGCACCCAAAGGAGATCCAAAGGCCCCCCTGCAAGCAATGATTTTTGATCTCGTCTTCAATTCTTTTCGCGGTATCGAAGTGTATTATCGGGTGTTCAATGGTACTATGCGCAAGAATGACCAGATCATGTTTGTCAATGCTGGCAAGCAGTATGGTGCGGATGAAATTGGTGTGTTAAAACTAGATAAGCAACCGCGTCAGGAAATTGGGGCTGGCAATGTTGGATACCTTATTTCGGGCATTAAAGTCGCTAAGGAAGTAAAAGTAGGGGATACGATTACACTCGTCTCCAATCCGGGTGAAGCCTTGAAAGGATATGAAGATGTTAAACCTATGGTTTTTGCTGGTATTTATCCAGTAGAAACAATTGAGTTTGAAGAGCTTCGTTCTTCTATGGAAAAACTGCAGCTCAATGATGCTTCCTTAGTGTGGGAACCAGAAACGTCTGCAGCTCTTGGATTTGGATTTCGCTGCGGGTTTCTTGGAATGCTTCATATGGAAATTATTCAGGAGCGACTGGAACGTGAGTTTAACATGACAGTAATCACAACCGTGCCTTCTGTTCAATTTAAGGCTCAGCTCACGAATGGAAAGATGATTGAGATCAATGCTCCATCCGAAATGCCTGATCCAACGACCATGGATTATATCGAAGAACCTTACATTTCAGCTCAGATTATTAGCAAATCGGAATACATTGGTGCCATCATTGGTCTTTGTATGGACAAGCGTGGGGTTATTAAAAACCAGGTTTACCTTACTTCCGATCGTGTAGAGCTTTCTTTTGAGATGCCACTTTCTGAAATCGTATTTGACTTTTATGATAAGTTGAAATCTATTTCGCGCGGCTACGCATCCCTTGATTATCATCTTATCGGCTTCCGCGAAAGCGACATGGTCAAATTGGATGTTATGTTAAATGGAGATAAAGTGGATGCGCTTTCCGCCATTGTACATCGCGCAAAAGCGCAAGAGTGGGGTAGAAAGTTATGTGAAAAACTGAAGGAACTCATCCCTCGTCAGATGTTTGAGATTGCCATACAAGCGTCCATCGGTCAAAAGATTGTGGCACGAGAAAATATTAGCGCGATTCGTAAAAACGTGATCGCCAAGTGTTATGGAGGTGATATTTCGCGTAAGCGTAAATTATTGGAGAAGCAGAAAAAGGGAAAGAAGCGTATGCGTCAGGTAGGTAATGTGGAGATTCCACAGGAAGCATTTATGGCTGTACTTAAAATTGATTAATCAGTAAGTAAGGAAAAGATGGAGGTAGCAACAACCTATACAATAATAGACGGTCGCAAAGTTTCTGTAGAGATTAAACTCGAAATTTCTCAGAAGGTAGCAGAACGCAAGGCCCAAAATAAAAAGATTCCTCACCTCGCTATCATTTTAATTGGCGATGATGGTGCGAGTCAGACGTATGTGGATCACAAAGTAAAAGCCTGTAAAGAAGTTGGATTTCACTACACGATGATGCGCTTTGCGGATACCATTAGTGAAGAGAAATTAATGAAGCACATCGATCATGTCAATAAGGATGAAGATGTGGATGGGTTTATCGTGCAGCTTCCCTTGCCCTCCCACATCACGGTAGAAAAGATTACGGAGAAGATTCGTTCCGACAAAGACGTAGATGGGTTTACCAATCATAACTTTGGAAGTATCATTTCAAAAAATCCCTTGCTGTTGCCTGCCACCCCATTTGGTGTGATGGAGCTCCTGAGGAGGTATGATATCAAGACAGAAGGAAAGAACTGTGTGATTGTTGGTGCCAGCAGAATTGCCGGTGCTCCTTTAAGTATGATGTTGGTTGAACAAGGTAGAGCTACTGTTACCTTATGTCATAAGTATACCGTTAACCTGAAGAGTTTTACAACTCAGGCAGATATTTTAATTGTTGCAGTGGGGAAGCCGGGCCTTATCACTGCCGATATGGTAAAAGAAGGAGTCGTAGTCATTGACATAGGTACTACGCGGGTAGAAGGACCTGAGTATCCAAAGGGATTTGCTCTTAAAGGAGATGTTGATTTCAAATCGGTGGCCCCTAAATGTTCTTTTATCACTCCTGTACCGGGAGGTGTAGGTCCGATGACCATTGCTTCATTGCTGTTGAACACACTGAGAGCTACCGAGAACCGAAATCCTTAAGGGCACAGGTTGATCAAATGATCGTAACATGGTAGAGGTTAAAGAAAAAATTTCAAAAATGAGTCTTCCTTTAATGGAAGACTTTTATACAATCCAGGGAGAAGGAGCTTACCAGGGTCACGCTGCCTACTTCATCAGGCTCGGAGGATGTGAAGTGCGTTGTGTATGGTGTGATGTGAAAGATTCCTGGGATGTTGATGCTCATGCCAAAGTAAATGTGGGCGACATGGCATTGCGGGCCAAAGCAAGCGGGGCAGAGATAGTCGTTGTGACGGGTGGGGAGCCCACGATGCACAATCTTACTGAACTTACAAGAGCGCTAAGGAGTCATGGACTGAAGACCCACATCGAATCTTCGGGAGCCTATCCATTGACCGGTGAGTGGGATTGGGTTTGTTTTTCACCTAAAAAATTCAAAGCACCAGATTCCTCATTTGCTATGCATGCCAATGAACTTAAAGTGGTCATCTTTCATAAAAAAGATTTTGAGTGGGCTCTTGAGTATGCCGATAAAGTGAAAGCCGATTGCGAACTTTATCTCCAACCTGAATGGTCAAAAGAAAAAGAGATGCTGCCACTGATTATTGAGTTTGTGAAGGCTAATCCAAGATGGAAGATTTCACTTCAGGTTCATAAATACATGAATATACCTTAAGTGGTAATAAGTTTAACTATTGAAGTGTTAAAGTTTTAAGTGTGACAAGAAAAATCAAACACTTGCCGTTATCACGAGTACCTGCGATGAACTGGAATGACAAAGTGATAATTCTGGAGAAAGAGTCACCCCTCTCAGGAGGAGAGGGGTTGGGGGTGAGGCTGTACGTTTCATCACCAATAATTTTACTTTTTATTATTCTAACCTTCCCTTCCTTCTGCCAAACACAGTACAGTACGAAGAACAAAAAGGCTCTTGAACTATATTTTGAAGCAGATAATTTTAGGGTGCGGGGTGATTATGATCGGTCAATTAGTTTTCTTAAAGAGGCGATCAGCAAAGACAAAAACTTTGAAGAGGCCTATTTTCGCTTGGGTCTTACGTATAAGAATAAGGAAGATTTAAAATCCGCAACGGAAAATTTTGAAAAAGGTCTTACGCTTGCCAAGGACACTAAAAAACAAAATGGTTATCGTTTTGAGTTAGGCGATAATTTCTTGCGCACTGGGAATTATGCTCCGGCTTTAGATCAATTCAATCAATTTCTGTTGACGGAAAAACAAAATGGTCTTAAAATAGAACAGGTCAAAGTATGGAAACAACATGCAGAGTATGGAGTGGCCCATCAAAATGAAAAGCTCGCCTATTTACCTAAGGCACTTTCCGATACGGTGAATTGTTTCCCAATGCAATATTTTCCGGTGCTTACGGCAGACAATCAGCAGATCATTTTCACCAAGCGATACGGCCGGGGTCACGATGATGATGAAGACCTCGTTATTTCGGTGAAGAACAAAACTGGACAATGGACAAACCCTATTTCTATTTCTGAAAAAATTAATTCAACGGCACGCGAAGGCGCCTGTACCATTTCAGCAGATGGTCGCTATCTTATTTTTACATTGTGTGGCACCAAAACCTATGGTCGCTGTGATCTCTTTGAAAGCAAAAAAGTGGGAGATGCATGGAGCGTTCCTGTTAATCTAGGTCCGCTTGTCAATGGATCTTCGTGGGATGTTCAACCTTCGCTTTCTGCCGATGGGCAGGAATTGTATTTCGTTTCAGATCGCAAGGGCGGAATAGGCGGAAGTGATATTTGGTATTCACGAAAAGACTCTGTCGGTCGTTGGACGAAGGCCCGGAATTTGGGCAATGTCGTTAACACTAAGTATGATGAGATATCTCCTTTCATTCATGTTAATAATATAAACCTTTATTTCTCATCCAATGCACACCCCGGTTTTGGAGGGCTGGATATTTTTGTGACAGAGAAAAAAGAAAAATCATGGACTACACCTCAAAATATGGGAAGTCCCCTCAATAATCACGAAGATCAATTTGCGTTTTACGTGACCAGCGATGGTAAGCGGGCTTATTATTCAAAAGACGAAGCAGAAAAGAAGAATTTTACGAAAATCTTCTCTACGGTTCTGCCTCCCCAAGTTCAAGTGCAATATTCCAGCAGTGTCGTAAATGGAAAAGTAAGGGATATGGAAAATGGACGGCCATTGAAGGCCAATGTGGAATTGTATGATATTCAAAAAGAGGAACGAATCTCTGTTGTTCAATCTGACTCAATTTCCGGTGAATACACCATCGTGCTGACGAAAGGCGCTGAATATGCATTGTATGTTACACGACCTGATTATCTTTTCCAAAGCCTGTCTTTCAATTATACTTCCGGTGATCATACCAAGCCGTTGGAGATTAACATTGACTTGCAAAAAGTAAAGGCGAATGCGGCCATTGTACTGAACAATATTTTCTTTGACGTAAACAAGTATGAGTTGAAGGAAAAATCAGCAACAGAACTGGAGGAAGTAATCAAGTTCTTAAAATTAAACCCAGCTCTGCAAGTGGAAATTGGAGGGCATACTGATAATTCCGGTGCTGCCGACTATAATCTTAAATTATCAGAGCAGCGGGCACAATCTGTTGCAGCTTATTTGACACAAAAGGGAATTGACGCTAAGCGGATTTCTCAAAAAGGGTATGGAGCCCTTCAGCCCGTCAAGCCAAATGATTCCGAGCTCAACCGTCAGGCTAACCGAAGGATAGAATTCAAGATCATACGCTAGGCTCTGGGTCTAACCCAAATTTGGGGATTATTCCTAATAAGCAGCCCAGCCGACAATAATTTGTCTACGGTTTTGACGATGTGGCCAACACTTTCCTAAATTGGAAGTTATATTAGTTGTCAAAAGTGTATACAGTGTAGTTATGTCCCTGCTAATGAAGATCTGTTTACAATTCATTTTTCTGTTGGTTTTGCTGATGGGCAGTCAGTTGACCATTGCTCAGGATCGAACCATTTCAGGAACGGTAATTTCGCAAGAAGATGGAATGGGACTTCCGGGTGTCAATGTGATTGTAAAAGGTACCAATTTAGGTACAGTCACAGATGTCGCGGGCACCTTTAAGATTACACTACGTGCTAATGATGCCGTATTGGTTTTTTCGTTCATCGGTTATGTTACCGAAGAAGTTGGAACAAGTTCGCGCTCTGTTATTGATGTGCAGATGAAGCCAGACCTCAAGCAATTGCAGGAAGTAGTGGTGACGGGCTATCGCGAAGAAAATAGGAGGGCACTCCCCGGTTCAATAGCCGTTGTGAAGTCGGATAAAATTCAAAATATACCAATCGCTTCGTTTGATCAGGTACTGCAAGGACGTGTGCCGGGGATGTTGGTATTGGGAGGTTCCGGTCAGCCGGGTGCTGCTGCTTCCGTAATTATTCGTGGAATCAAATCATTAAGCGGTTCTAACGGACCACTTTATGTAATCGATGGTGTGCCAGTTGCCGCTGGCGTATTCAATACACTTAATACAAATGACTTTGAAAGCATCGCTGTTCTAAAAGATGCCTCTTCCGCTGCTATCTATGGATCAAGGGGTGCCAATGGTGTGATCTTAATTACGACTAAGAGAGGTAAGGACGGAGATACACAGATAAACTATGGATTTCAGTATGGGGCATCTCAGGCACCAACCAATAAGCTGGAAGTAATGAATTCCAAGGAAAAGATTGATTTTGAATTACAAACCGGTGGGACTCCATTAGAAGGTTATACAAGTGAAAAGCTAAACCAATTGCGTAAGATTAATACGAATTGGGAGGATGTATTATTTCAAAGCGCAACAACACAATCACATGATTTAAGTATTCAGGGAGGCACGGCAAAAACACAATTCTTTATCTCCGGCAATTACTTTAGTCAGGAAGGAACGGTTAAAGAGACAGGACTGAAGCGTTACACCGCAAAAATCAACCTCACCAGCGAGATGTCAAATTTTAAGTATGGGATGAATTCCAGCTTTGGCTACTCTGAAAATCAAACCACACTGGAAGGCAATGCGTATATCGGCTCACCCTTAAATGCGGTACGCTGGAGTAATCCCTACGAGAAACCATATGACTCTATTGGAGGTTACACGAAGATCCGCTCCGGCCAACCTAATGCGCTTCAGGAATTAGAGCAAAACCGAAGAAAATTTTTTGATGTGAAGGGAATTATTAATATGTACGGAGAGTATGCATTGCCCCTCGTTAAAGGATTAAGTGTAAAGACTTCCTGGGGTGTGGACTATACACAACGCGAAACGGATAATTATTATGATAAAGCCACCTACACTGGAATTCAAACCCCGGGTCAATCTGGTAGTGTGTCCCGAGGTTCTTCTTTATCTGCAAATTTCATTGGAACGAATTCTATTAATTATAAAACAGTTATCAATAATGATCACGAAGTATTCGCTTCGCTTTATCATGAGATTGTAAGTAATAAATCCAAGGGTTTTAGCTATACAGGTTATGGGATTAGCGGAAATCTTAAAAACGATGGGGGGACCACAGTAAGCGCAACTTTTTTACCGGATATCGGTGGCAGTCGTACTGAGTCTGCTATTCAGTCATTATTTTCGGAGGTCTCCTACGGATACAAGAATCGATATAATTTCAAGGGAGGACTAAGGAGAGATGCTTCTTCCCGCTTTGGTAAGGATAAGCGGTATGCAACCTTCTATTCTGCGGGTGTTAATTGGAGAATAAGTGAAGAGACTTTCATGCAAGGTCTTTCTTCTAAAATTACATTCCTTAAAGCCTATACCAATATTGGAACTTCAGGAAACCAAAGTGGTATTGGAGATTTTGGTTCTTTATCACTCTATGATTTAGGATTTAGTTATGATGGAACTGCCGGCATCCGCCAAACTCAACCCGACAATAGCAATTTGGGATGGGAAACTGTACGGTCATATAACGCTGGAGTAGAGTATTCTCTTTTTGCTAACCGGATTTCGGGGACGATCGAATATTATATTAACACAACGTTGGATTTGTTATTAGAGGCTCAACAATCCCGTACCAGTGGTTTTTCTTCCATTACCCAAAATGTGGGCAAGATGCGTAATACGGGAATTGAAATTGACATTACTGGAAGCGTATATAAGACAAGAGACTTTTTTTGGAATGTCAACGCCAATTTTACCTATAACCGAAATGAAATACTTAAACTGGTGGAAACCGATCAGATCGTTAGTGGACTTACTATCTCCAAAGTTGGCTTGCCAGCTCGTACCAATTACGTGGTTGAGTATTTAGGTGTAAATCCTGCCAATGGAGATGCACTTTATCGAACCAAGGATGGAGGAATTACCAATCGGTTTTCGACCGATGATCTCAAGCCCGTAGGCTCTCGGATATCTCCCCGTTTTGGCGGCTTAACTAATACGTTCAATTATAAAGGGATTGAGTTATCTGTTTTCTTCTCTTGGGTGCAGGGCAGCAAAGTGTTTAATAATGACCGTACCAATGTTGAAAACCCAACATTTTATGTGGACAATCTTTCAAAAGACTTATTGAATGCCTGGAAAAAACCAGGTGATATTACCAATGTACCAAGAATTCAAACTACATCAGGATTAACAACGAATGCTTTTCAAGCGCAAACCACCCGCTACCTGGAAGATGGCTCTTTTCTTCGTCTGAGAAATGTTTCTCTTTCCTACAATCTCCCGGCAGAGTGGTTGTCAAAAGCAAAATTGAGAAGTGTTCGTGTGTTTGCACTCGGTCAGAATTTATGGACTCTGTCTAAATTTCAGGGCTGGGATCCGGAATTTGCAGGAGGACAACTAACAGGTGCGCAGTATCCGGCACTGAGAACAGTGACGGCCGGTATAAATGTGGGGTTTTAATGTGATGAAGATATATAAATCGATCTTGATGATTATCCCGTTTTGCAAGAGCTTATTTTCATGGCTACCCCGTCTCAACAAAATTTTGGAGTCAGGAAAGCTGTCCACACTCCTCTCCGGCCGGAGAGGGGTGGCGGATAGTCGCAATAAGAGACTAAACCTTCCTGGGGTGAGGTTTAGTACGGCCCTGGTTTTCTTCCTCACCGCTTCCTGTAGCAACTTTACGGATATTGAGCCCACCCATTCCTTAACGGATAACAATGCTTTCTTGTCCATAGATGATGTCGAATTGCACCTCACGGGAATTTATTCTGCCTTTCAATCAAGTGGACATTATGGTCGCGCCTTCAGTATGCTTCCGGATATGATGACCGACAATCTTACGGAGAGTGTTGAATCTCTCGGAACTTACCGCAATGTGGTGGATTGGTTGTATGTGGCGAATGATGGTACGATCTCAGGAATTTGGGCTACACCCTACAGTACCATTAATGATTGCAATATCTTGTTGAAGAATGTCGATCGGTTTAAAGAAACTAAGCCTGGGCAGAAGAATCGATTGAAAGGTCAGGCACTTGCCATTCGGGCACTTGCTCACTTTGATGTACTCCGTTATTTTGGTCAGGATTATGAACGAAACTCAGCGCTTCTCGGTGTTCCCATAAAATTAGAATCCAGTCTTGAGAAGCCCGTTAGAAATACAGTCAAAGAAGTGTATGATCAAGTCTACGCAGACCTGGCTCAGGCAAAAAGCCTTTTGAACAACATTGATGTGGCCATTAATACCTCGGTGAAGCGAAGCCGTATTGATGCAATTTGTGTAGATGCTATTTTGGCGAGAGTCGCATTATATGCCAAAGATTATACAACAGCAATAACGAGTGCGTCTGCAGTCATCAACAGTCAGTTTGACTTGGCTCCCCGAACCGAATTTGCTTCCATCTGGACCGAAGATGCAATAGCGAATGAGGTGATTTGGAGTATTACTTATCAGCAAGGAGACGGATATGTGGCAGGAGATGTATTCTTTGCTGTGAATAACAGAGTATCCTTTAAGCCATCCCTAACATTACTACCCTCTTATAATGCTACCGCGGATATACGGTATTCAAGTTATTTCTCGAGCACTACATCGATTCGCCCCGGAGAATTGATTGTTTCCAAATATTTAGGAAGAAATGGCTCCACCGATGGCGTTGTCAATTTCAAAGCTTTCCGGGTAGGAGAAATGTATTTGATCAGGGCAGAGGCACGAGCATTGTCAGGCCAGGAACCTTCAGCCATGACTGATTTGAACGCTTTACGTACAGCAAGAATTTCGGGATATATCAATGAGAGCCTTACCGGAGCAGCTTTACTGGGAGCAATCTCTGTTGAGCGAAGAAAAGAATTGTTTTTGGAAGGTCATCGCTGGTTTGACCTTCGCAGAGCGGGAGAAGGAATAAATCGTGGAGGCGATTGTTTGGCACCTGCAACTTCTTGTTCATTATCTTCTTCCAGTTTCCGTTGGGTATGGCCAATTCCTCAGGATGAGATTCTAGCCAATCCATCAATTTCATCACAACAAAATGCGGGATACTAATATGGGCATCACTCGTAAACCACTTTTTGTTATTTCAATTCTTCTGCTAAGCCTATTCGCTTGCGATACGGAACCAGAGAAAACAATATTTGAAGGTCCGCAGTTTGTGTTCTTTGAGTCGGAGCCCAATGTTCCTGTGCTTGAAAACGTATCGGCTCCACTTACCATTCCATTAAAAGTAAGCCTGGCACAAAAGCAAAATGTCTCTGTAACCTTTGAAGTAATAGGAGAGGGGGCAGTGCCCGATTCAGACTATAAAGTAATTTCAACAAGTCCACTCCAGATCACGGCAGGACTTTATTCATCTGACATTAATATTAAGATTATTAATAATGAAGTGCGTCAGAAAGAGAAGCGGATTATTCGATTAAAAATTACAAGTGTCACTCCGGAGGAATTGTCGGCACAGGTAACGAAGGAAGTTCTGATAGAAATTCAGGATGATGATTGCGCGGACGATGTGCCTCAGGCCTCCAACTGGATTGGAGATCTTTCCATCCGTGATGGATCTTCGACAACTTCAGGAAAAGGAACAGCTGGAGCCGGTGGTATTTGTGGAGGTTCGATTGTAGTAGACGGTAACTTTTTTGGAAATAATAATCCGGAATCAAAAATGACCATCAACCTCATTCAGAAAGTGCTGGGAAGTAAAACGGGCATAGCGAATGTGATTCGGTTTAAATTATTTACTGGAAGTGATCGTTATGAATACGAAGCATCGGGAACGTATACTGAAATAGGTCAGACCATCACCCTGAATTACACATTATACGATACGCAGGACGCAGCGAATAATTTTCCAGGAACTCATATAATTACCCCATAGCGATTACAATTTATTTTTCAGAAGTATAAACATTTGGCTGTCCTGTTGTTTTTAATAAGGAGGCCTTTTTTAATAAATGGACTGTTTTTGATGAGAAGGATGCTGAAAATCATTTTTTGGAATTTTGTTCTGATTTCATTGCTGGCCTTTCCGGCCCGAGCGCAGAAAATTGAAGGCAAAATTGACCGGCTTGGTAAAGAGTTTAAAATTTACCGCGACCTTGCCGATCAGCGGGTAGAAGCGTATCAAAAAAAACATAATGTCCCCCGCTTCAGGAAAACCGAGCAAGGTGTAACCTATCTCCTCGATGATGTAACTGAGGATGGTCATCCCATTTACTTAAAGACGTTTAATGATGGAGTCGCAACTTCTCTCAATGTTAAGCAACTCAGAAGCGGAGGAAGTCTCGGCTTGAATCTCTTGGGCACAGGAATGAAGATTGGAATATGGGATGGTGGAAAAATAAGAAATGATCACGTAGAGCTTATCAATCGCATTACACAACAAGACGGTGCCACCCTACTTGACGATCATGCTACGCATGTGACGGGAACCATGATTGCTTCCGGAGTAAATACTTTGGCAAAAGGAATGGCACCAGAAGCCACCTTGCTGGCCCACGATTTTAATAATGATGTTGTAGAAATGACTGCACTGGCAAAGCCAGATCAAACTTCACTTCTGTTTTCCAATCACTCCTATGGCAATGTGGGAGGATGGAATGATGGAACCTGGGAGGGTAATACATCAATTAGTAGCACAGAGGATTACCAATTTGGTTTTTATGATGGAAGAGCCCTGCAGTGGGATAACCTCGCCTTCATTGCTCCTTACTATACCATTGTAAAATCCGCAGGAAATGATCGCGGGGAATCCGGCCCGGGTCCGCAACCAGCAGATGGCCCTTATGATTGCATTACCACCAACGGTAATGCAAAAAATATAATTACGCTAGGTGCAGTTTTTAAATTAGCAGGGGCATATGTGAATCCATCAAGCGTTATCATGAGTTCGTTCAGCAGTTGGGGCCCAACCGATGACGGAAGGATAAAGCCAGATTTGGTGGCTCCTGGAGTGGACGTTTTATCAAGTGTTGCCACTTCTTCATCTGCCTACTCAAATTTTCAAGGAACTTCTATGTCTACACCTGCGGTAACAGGATCATTGGTTCTTCTGCAACAACTCTATAAAAATTTAAATGGAGGCAATGTGATGAGAGCTGCCACACTCAAGGCACTCGCCATTCATACGGCCAGAGAAGCAGGCGCTAATCCTGGTCCGGATTATTCTTTTGGCTGGGGTTTGCTTGACGCAGAAGCTGCTGCGAAAGTAATTACCGGCAGGGATGATCAGAATATTTTTATCACAGAGGCAAGTTTGAGTAATGGACAGACCTATGAAGTTGATCTTAATCCGAAGGCAGGTGAAAAAATCACCGCCACACTAGTATGGACAGATCCGGCAGGAACACCAGTGGCTCCCTCTCTCAATCCAACCACTAAAATGCTAGTGAATGATTTAGATATGCGGCTTACCGATGAGGGTGGAGGAGTGCAGTTTCCATGGATATTAAATCCAGCACCATCACAACGCGGATTGGCTGCAACTAAAGGAGATAACATTCGCGACAATGTAGAAAAGTTGGAGTTTGATCTCCCTGATCTTAGACCCTATAAACTAAAAATTACCCATAAAGGTAGCGCCTTGGTAAGTGGGCCACAGAAGTTTTCTCTTATAATTACCTATAAATCCGAAATTGATTCAAAAACATCTTACTACTGGATCGGAGATAGTGGCGATTGGAATGACGCAGCACATTGGTCGCTCACAAGTGGAGGAACTACAGCTGGAGTGGTCCCAGGAGAAGACAATCGCGTAGTATTTGATGAAAATTCTTTTAGTATAGATGGTGCTATTATAACAATGATACAAAATGAAAGTTGTTATTCCCTTCGTTGGTTTGCACAAGAGACAGTTAACTTCTCAATGGACAATCATGAACTGACTGTCAATGAAAGTCTTCTACTACTCTCTTCACAAATTAGCCTGACGACTCCGGGAACATTTAATTTCCTTGGAGCACCTAACACTAATTACCAAGTCGGATTGAGTAATAATTCATTTAATGACCTTTCTTTAAAATTTACAGGAGACAACTCGCTTTGGAGCGTAACAGGAGATTTTTCTGTTGATAGAATTACGTTACTTCAAGGTAAGGTGGAGTTGACAGGTGGAAAACCTAAAATCAATACAATCAATACTTCAGGTGTTTTTGCAAAAGGGTTGTCTTTACTTAATGCAGAACTGACTGGTCTTCAATCACTGAACATTGATCTAACAAGTGCAACGCTTGATGCCAAGAACTCTTCCATCAAAGTAGTTACTGCCAATCCTGTTTACTCTCTCAATTTCGGGCCGAATAACTATGAAGGTCTAATTAATATTTCCAGTGGAGAGGTTTCTATTGCTGGCTCGGGAAGCATAGGTAAGGTAGAAGGCAAGGGGATCTTGCGAGTTACTGGAAATCACTTCTTCAAAAACTTTTCGTTGGATGGGGGGTCTCAACTAATTTTTGAATCTGGATCGACACAAACCTTTACCGATACGCTTACTCTTAAAGCGCAAAACGGAAATCGCATTACATTTAAATCCGATGCAGCGAGTACAGCTTCCTTCAGTTTTGATAAATATTATAAAATCTGCATGGATTTTCTCGACATACAAAACATTGATGTTGCCGGACAATCTGTGGTGAATTCAGGAGTCAATAGCATCCTAGTCAATTCTACGAACTGGTTATCTGAAGACTGTTCTTCCATCACCTTTCCTGACTTTACTTTTGCTAACAATTGCATTCAGTCTTCAACCATGCTTACCAACAAAAGTAATGGCCCTATTACAACCTATTCATGGGATTTTGGAGACCCGGCTTCAGGAAAGAATAGTTCATCACTACCGAGTCCGATCCATGACTTTAACCAGACAGGCAACTATTTGGTGACCTTGGAGGTAAGTAATGGAGCATCTCCTAAAAAGAAAGTGAGCAAAATAGTGGAAGTACTTATTCCTAACAGCCTGCCGGCAAATCACATTGTTATCAATAACAGTAAACTAACAAGCTTTACACCCGCCAGTAAATATGCGTGGGTGCTGAACGAAGAGCTTGTTGATAATTCCAACACACGTGCAATCAGTTTTGCAGAAAAACCCGGAGATTATGCTGTGTTGATCTTTGATGAACTATGCAATCGCAGATCTGATCCATTCGTTATCTCAGCCTTAGAGGATGAGCCTCTTCCATTAGTAAAAGGATTTACACTTTTTCCAAATCCTGTAGATGATAAATTGTTTCTGAGAAAAGCCCCTGAAACACAAGTGAAAGCAATTCATCTCATAGATCTATTGGGTCGGTCGCGCCCAATTGAAGTAAGTGAATATGCTGAAGGACTTCAAATTGATGTGAGTTCAGTGGAGAGTGGAATCTACCTGATTCAAGTTTGGTCAGAGAGCGGAATTTTCAAGGAAAAGATAATTGTGCGTTAAGCCTTGAGAATTCTTAATACTATCGTCATTCGCGAGCATCTGAGATGGATTGAAGCGAGGCGCGAAGCGATCTCCCCACAATGAAGGTTGAATCTTTCAAGATGATTATCACCTAATATCCCTTCAATCCTTTGCTAAGGTAATTCTGAACATAGTCAATTGTTCCGGCCTCCAATGAATGGAATGGCTTATCATACCCAATACCTTGAAGTTTTTTCATATTGGCTTCCGTGAAATACTGATACTTATCACGAATATCTACAGGAGTATCAATGAATTCAATCTGCTCTTTTTTAGTTAAGCCCTTGAATACGGCCTTTGTCAAATCAAGAAAGGTTCGGGCTTTGCCCGAACCAAGATTATAAATTCCAGAGTTCTTTCGGTGGTGCATCAGAAAAGAACAAACCTCAACCACATCTTTTACATATACAAAGTCACGCATTTGTTCACCGTCTTTGAATTCACGGTGATGAGACCTAAATAATTTCATCTTCTCTGTCTTAGTGATCTGATTGAAAGCATGCCAGATCACGGAGGCCATGCGACCTTTATGATATTCGTTCGGCCCATACACATTGAAAAACTTCAACCCTGCCCAGAAAAACGGTTTATCTTTTTGATCCATTGCCCACACATCGAAATCCTGTTTGGACTGCCCATAAGGATTCAGCGGTTTTAACAGTTTGATTTTTGATTCGTCATCATCATATCCATTTTCTCCCAATCCATAGGTAGCGGCAGAAGAAGCATAAACCAATGGAATTTGATATTTAATGCAGCGTGCCCAAATATCTTTTGTGTATTGCGTATTTAATCGATCGAACAAAACCGAGTCCATCTCAGTAGTATCGGTTCGGGCGCCAATGTGAAAGAGGAATTCAACAAGCTCGTTATTTTTGTCAAGCCAGGACATAAATTGATCCCGATCTACGTACTCCTGGATTTTGGCGTCTTTCAGGTTTTTCTTTTTATCCGGATTATCAAATTTGTCTACCGCGATAATGGCATTAAAATTTTCTGAATTAAGTTTTTTGACAAGACAACTTCCGATAAATCCTGCTGCTCCGGTAACGATGATCATAGCTTATTGAATTGGGTCAATGATAGTAAAGCCTTCTTTAGCGGCATATTTTTTAAGTTGCTTATCCGAGACTACGAAAGTATCGATTTCTTTCAGGACCTGTAGGGCCGAAGCGAGTTGTATGGTGTCAAGTGGTTTTAATGGATATTTATCAATTAATTTGCAGCAATCTTTTCTTACGGTCTGATCGAATTCAACATGATGAAAGAAGGGAAAGTCAATGGCAATATTTTCTTTCAGATGTTGATACTTTTCCATGTCAATATACTTTGTTTTTAGCAGACGTTGAAAAGCACTGGCACATTCCAATTCAGTCGTTGACGACACGATGATTAGTGTAGCAGACTCAAATAGTGCTTCAACTTTTTCGGTTCCGGTTTCTTTCAGGTACCGCTTTAACAAAGCAGAAGTATCAAAAAAAAGTATCATTCCTCATCCCGAATTTGCCGTAGAATGACAGAAGAGTCAATCCCGCTTTTTAATGTCACACGCTTTATGTCTCTTTTCCATCCTTGTATCGGTTCATTAAATGGAATTACCTTGGCTATAGGTTTGCCTTTTCGGATAATCACAAAACTTTTCCCTTTCTCCACTTCGTCAAAGTACTCTTTAGCGGAATTGCGCAAAGCCGTAAACTGTAGATAATCCATAAAACTGTCAGATTTATGTCATAAAAGTAAACATTTGAAAATCCATAGACAAGCTATCTTTGTGACTAGTCATAAGCAGAAGATGATCTACGTCAGCCGAAAAGAACATTTTAATGCAGCACACAAGCTGTATAATCCTTCCTGGTCAAAGGAAAAAAATGAGGAAATATTTGGCCCCTGTGCCAATGAAAACTGGCATGGCCATAATTTTGAATTGATTGTGACGGTAAAAGGTAAGCCCGATCCCGACACTGGATTTGTGATTGACCTCAAAAAGCTAAGCATCTTAATCAGGAGAGAAGTTGTTGATAAACTGGATCATAAAAACCTGAATTTGGATGTGGATTTTATGAAAGACAAACTGGCAAGCTGTGAGAATTTGATTGTAGAAATATGGAAAATTCTGCACCCGGAAATCGGCTCCATTAGTAAATCCGGAACGCTCCACTCTATTCGTCTCTACGAAACTCCTCGCAATTATGTGGAATACTTTGGTGAGTAGCAACCATAAATCGTCAATCTGAAATCTTAAATCCTCAATGCGTTACTATATTATTGCCGGAGAGCGTTCTGGAGACATGCATGGAAGCAACCTGATGAAGTCTCTTCAAAAAAAGGACTCATCATCAACCTTTCGGGGATTTGGTGGAGATCTCATGAAAGCGGAAGGCCTTGATTTGGTAGTACACTTTGAAGAAATGGCATTTATGGGATTGGTTGCTCTCATCACCAATGCCATTACTATTTATCAGAAGATAAAATTCTGTAAAGAAGATATAATAAAGTATAATCCGGACGTAATCATTTTAATCGATTACGGAGGATTCAATCGGAAAATCGCAAAGTTTGGAAAGAAGAAGGGAATAAAAGTATTCTATTATATTCCGCCCAAGGTATGGGCATGGTATTCTTCAAGAGCCTGGGAATTAAAAGCCAATGTAGATCGCATGTTCGTGATTCTGCCATTTGAAAAAGCTTTTTTTAAAAAATTTGATTTTGATGTTGATTATGTGGGCAACCCAGTGTTGGACGCTGTCAAGAGTTTTAAGCCTGATCGGGAATTTTTATCAAAACATGGATTAACTTCCGGTAGGAAGATCATTGCTCTTCTACCGGGCAGTCGCAGGATGGAATTGAAACGGATGGTTCCTCTGATGGCGGAAGTGGTTAACGCTAATCCCCAATATCAATTTGCGGTTGCTGCCTTAGCATCACTTCCTAAAGAGTTATATGATTCATTAGAAAATATTCCTAGTGTCAAATTTATTTTTGATGCAACGTATGATTTACTGGCCCATGCCGAGGCTGCCATCGTAACCTCAGGGACAGCAACATTAGAAACGGGGCTCTTCAAAGTTCCGCAAGTGGTTGTGTATAAGGCAGGACTCATTGAACTTGCTATTATCCGGAGGTTGGTAAAAGTGCCTTTCATTTCCCTGATTAACCTGATTGCGGATAAGCTCGTGATTAAAGAACTGATTCAGGAAGACGCAACTCCGTGTAATTTAAATGATGAAATTAAAAAATTAATGGAGGACGCAACCTACCGCACTCAGTTGCTTTCGGAATATGATTCAATTTATAAAATTCTTGATACGGGTTCTGCCTCAGAGAATGCAGCAAGGTTGATGGTGGGCTATCTGAGGGTTACTTAAGTAGTTCTTTGTAAATCTGAAATCGTAAATTTCCTATGCCACCTTCAATTTACTATAATGTGACTTGCTGAATTTCTCTTCAGCATAAGCTCTGTTGATAACTAATTTATCAGTCGTTTTATCAGAAGGCATTTCAAACATGGCATCATTGATGATTGCTTCGCAGATCGAGCGCAAGCCCCTGGCCCCCAATTTAAATTCAGCAGCTTTCTCGACAATAAAATCAAGAGCTCCTTCTTTAAATTCCAATTCAATACCCTCCATTTCAAACAGTTTCTTGTACTGTTTGGCAAGGGCATTTTTTGGTTCTGTCAATATTTTCTTAAGCGCTGTGGCATCCAAAGGATTAAGGAAAGATAAAACGGGAAGACGACCGATCAACTCGGGGATTAAGCCAAAGCTTTTAAGATCTTGGGCAGAAATAAACTGCAATAAATTATCCTTATCAATATCGCTTGGATGAAGGCTATCAGAAGTTGCGGCAAAACCAAGTGGCCTTGTATTTAATCTTCTGCTGATAAATCTTGACATGCCTTCAAATGCACCACCACAGATAAATAGAATATTCTCCGTATTGACAGTGATCATTTTTTGGTCGGGATGCTTACGGCCTCCTTGCGGGGGTACATTCACTGCTGTTCCTTCCAAAAGTTTTAACAATGCTTGCTGAACACCTTCACCACTTACATCTCTTGTAATAGAAGGATTATCTGATTTACGGGCGATCTTGTCAATCTCATCGATATAGACAATTCCACGCTCCGCTGCTTCGGTGTTATAATCGGCAGCTTGTAGGAGACGAGTCAAAATACTTTCAACATCCTCACCCACATATCCGGCTTCTGTTAATACAGTAGCGTCTGCAATGCAAAATGGTACTTGAAGGATTTTTGCAAGGGTGCGTGCCAGGTAGGTCTTCCCTGTTCCTGTCTCACCCACCATGATGATATTCGATTTTTCAATTGTAATATCAGTATCCACCTTTTTCTGCATGAGACGCTTGTAGTGATTATATACAGCGACAGACATGACTTTTTTAGCCTCGTCTTGTCCGATGACATACTCATCCAGAAATTTCTTTATATCGCGAGGCTTGATGAGTTTGAAATTGGGAAGATTGCCGGCCTCAACTTTGTTTTTCTTTTCTTCTGAAAGAATCTGAATGGCTTGCGTCACGCACTTGTCACAGATATGCGCGTGAATCCCTGAGATCATCAGGTCAACGTCTTTTTTATTCCTTCCGCAAAATGAACACGTAACTTCAGCCATTTTAATTCTATGATTTAGTAATCATGTAATGTGTTGATGTACATGATATTGGAATGTAAATATACCAATTAATCAGTTCATCAACGCATTACCGGATTAGCGCATTATTTCTTTCGCTCCAAAACCTCGTCAATCAGACCGTAAGCCTTGGCTTCAGCAGCACGCATCCAATAGTCGCGGTCTGAATCCTTTTCAATTTTTTCATATTTCTGACCACTGTGCTTCGCAATAATGTCGTACAAATCCTTCTTTACTTCGAGAGTTTGCTTCATGGCAATCTCCATATCAGAACTCTGCCCTTGCATACCGGAAGACGGTTGATGGATCATAATTCGTGAATGTGGCAAGGAGGATCTTTTTTTCTCTGCGCCTGCCGTGAGTAGCACAGCACCCATAGAGGCAGCTAAACCGGTACACACGGTCGCTACATCGGGGTTAATGTACTGCATAGTATCATAAATGCCGAGGCCTGCATAGACAGATCCACCGGGGCTATTCACGTACATAATGATGTCTTTCTTAGGATCGGAAGATTCAAGAAACAATAATTGGGCAGTAATTAAATTGGCGATCTGGTCATCAATGCCCATGCCTAGAAAAATAATGCGATCGGAAATAAGACGTGTAAAAACGTCAATGGCCCGGAAATTTCCGGGTCTTTCTTCAATCACATACTGTGTCATGTTTTCAATCTTCTGGGCATAGCTGTCGATAGTGCTGCCGCTCATGCCCATGTGATGTACCGCATACTTTCTGAATTCGTTGTTGTAGTTCATATTATTAGATGGATAATTTTAGATTTATTGATTAGTCGATAGAATGCCTTAATTATTGCATTTCAACTCAATGTTACTAAGAAATCTTCAATAAAAAAGCCCTCTTTAAAGGGCTATTTTTTAAACGATTGGAAAACGCTTAAGGTTCATTAATGGTTATGTTCTTCGGCTATTTTTTTGAATTCTTCCAAACTCACCTTCTTCTCGGCAATGGTTGCCGTTTCTTTTATTGCCTTAATTATCTTTTCGTGACGCAATTGATTGTAGAGCTTCATAAAGTTCTGGCCTTTACCATCTTGTCCGGAGAGGTAGTTGTCAGCAATAGCATCCATTTTATCGCCTAGCTGTTCGGCAATGGCCGCGCCACCAAATTGTTCAGCAATTATTACTTTAGCCTTGCTTTTTACTTCTTCCGGCTCTACAGCAATTTTCAGGTCCTCAGCTATTTTATTTTTGATCAAATCCCATTTCAAGGTATTCTTGTAGTCATTGAATTCCTTCTCCAGCATATCATCAGTTACTTTCCCACCACTCGTTGCCTTCAGCCAGGCTTTCAGAAACGTTTCAGGCATACTAATCTTGGTATGATCAACAAAGTAATGCTGAATTTCATGATCTAATAAATGCGCAGTCTCCCGATTATAATTTTCGGCAATTGTTTCTTTGATCTTGTTTTGAAATTCTTCTTCGGTCTTTACGATATCCTTCCCGAAAACTTTATCAAATAGATCCTGGTTTACTTCGGCAGGCTCGGTTCTGCTGACGCTTGAAACAGTCATTGTATATTTTCCTTTGATACTCCCAGCTTCTTCTGCCGGAATATTTAAGGCCTTGGCAATAGCGGCTTCGTCCGTGAGAATTTTGTCGATAGCAAATTCAATAGTGTCATCCTTCTTCAGCCCTAAAAAGTTTTTAAGTTCTCTCTTATCAATTTTTGAAAGTTCAAGGTAACATGAACGCGTCTGCCCGTCCTCACCCACAATATTTCCAAATATATTGTCAGATGCTTCGCTTGTTTCAGGACTTGACACTTTTCCAAAACGCTGCTTTATGTCGGCCAATGTTTCATTCATGACTTTCTCGTCAACTTCAATCACATGTGATTTTAGTTTCACTTTAGCCGATAAGTCGTATTGAAAGTCTTCGACCATGCCTATTTGAAATTCAAACTCAAAATCTTTTTGCGTGTCCCAATCAATGCCGATTGCTTTTTCCTGGTTGGGAAGCGGATCGCCCAAAATCCGCAGGTTGTTAGTTTTTATATAATCTGAAACGGAATGAGAGATTAGGTGGTTGACTTCTTCAACAAGGATAGACTTGCCATACATCTTTTTGATCACTCCGGTAGGAACCTTCCCTGCACGAAAGCCTTTGATGTTAGCCTTCTTGGAATACTCCCTTAATTTTTCTTCTACTTTGGGTTGATAATCGCTTTCAGTTAAAGTAATTTTAATCAAACCGTCTGTGGTGTTCTTTTGGTCTAGTGTGATGTTCATCGTTGTTGACTTTGTTAAGTAGAAACCCTCAGTTCAGAGGGGTAAGCCTTAGAACTGAGGGTTGTATTTTGGTGCGGATGAAGGGACTCGAACCCCCACGCCTTACGGCACCAGATCCTAAGTCTGGCGCGGCTGCCAATTACGCCACATCCGCATTTATCAGCTTAGGCTGAAATCCTTCGAAAGAATTGAGCCGATAAAGGCTGGTTTTCCATAAAAGGAGTGCAAATTTAGAGATAATTCGTTACGATTGAAGGAGTAAAGGAAAAAGTTGAGAGAGTCACCTCGATTTAATTAAAAAATGGTTAGGGGTTGTATAACTACCGAAAAATATGTGAGTTCAGATGGTCATTGATGCAGTAGAAGAGAAGAAGGAGATCATAAGCCGCTACCGAAGGCTATTAAGAAAAGCGAAGCCAATTCTGAAAGAAGGTGATGCGCGCTTGATAAAGCGTGCATTTACTATATCGCTGGAGGCGCATAAGGATATGCGAAGAAAATCCGGGGAGCCTTATATTTTTCATCCCCTGACCGTGGCAGAGATTTGTGTGGAAGAGATTGGTTTGGGAACCACCTCCATTATTGCCGCATTACTTCATGATGTTGTTGAAGATACAGACTTTCAACTAGCAGATATCGAGCGAATTTTTGGAAAAAAAATTGCACGTATCGTTGACGGCCTAACTAAAATTCGGGGCGTATTTGAATATGGTACTTCGCAGCAGGCGGAGAATTTCCGAAAAATGCTCTTTACGCTCAGCGAAGACGTAAGGGTAATTTTAATCAAGCTGGCTGATCGACTGCATAACATGCGCACGCTCGACAGCATGCCACGCAATAAGCAGTTGAAGGTTTCCTCCGAAACTATTTATCTCTATGCACCGCTGGCCCATCGGCTGGGTTTAAATGCAATTAAGTCGGAGCTGGAAGATTTGTATCTGCGATTCACGGATAATGCTGTTTACACAGAAATTGCCAACAAGATCGATGAGACAAGGGCCTCACGGACTAAGTTTATCAAACAGTTTGTTCAGCCGATCAAAGACGAGCTTGATAAACTGAAAATCGACTATGAAATCAAGAGCAGGCCTAAGTCCATGTTCTCCATTTGGAATAAAATGCGAAAGCAAGGGATTCCTTTTGAAGAAGTATATGATCTGTTTGCCGTACGATTTATTATGGACGCTCCTCTTGAGCAAGAGAAATCTTATTGCTGGCAAGTATATTCCATTGTAACCGATTACTATACCCCTAATCCCGATCGACTAAGAGATTGGATTAGCACTCCACGCACCAATGGATATGAATCACTTCACACAACAGTGATGGCTAAGAATGGTCAGTGGGTTGAAGTTCAAATTCGCACGCAGCGAATGGATGAAATTGCGGAGAAAGGCTATGCCGCCCATTGGAAATATAAGGACACAGCAGCCAATCATGAATCTAATTTAGAGAAATGGCTTGTGCGTGTTCGAGAGCTTTTAGAAAGGCAGGACCTTACTGCGCTGGAGTTTGTGGATGACTTCCGTGGCAATTTATTCAGCGAAGAAGTATTTGTGTTTACCCCAAAGGGAGAGTTAAAAACCTTACCCATCGGTTCTACAGCACTTGATTTTGCCTTTGATATTCATACGGACATTGGAGCTAAATGTATTGGAGCGAAAGTGAACCAGAAGTTGGTTCCAATAAACAATGTTCTTAAGAATGGAGATCAAATTGAGATACTTACTTCCGCCAAACAAAAACCCAATGAAGATTGGCTGAGATTTGTTGTAAGTCCTAAGGCAAAAGCAAAGATCAAGGAACTTCTCAAGGAAGATAAAAAGCACATAGCCGAAGACGGAAAGGAAACCCTTCAGCGAAAACTTAAGCACCTTAAGATTGAGCCCAATAATCAAGTTTACGAGCAGCTCTTGAGCTATTTTAATGTTAACTCAAAACTTGACCTTCATTTCAAATTCGGTAAGGGATTAATTACGCCCAACGACCTAAAGCGTTTCTCCGAGTTTAAACAGACTTCTCCAGTAAAGCCAAAAAGTAGCCCACCTGATGCGAAAGGATCGGAGCAGGAAATAAGAACAAAAGGGCGCTACGATGATATCTTACTGATCGGGGAAGATATGGATGTGGTGGAGTATAAGCTTGCCAAGTGCTGCACACCAATTCCGGGAGACGAAGTATTTGGTTTTGTTACGGTAAGTGAAGGGATTAAAATTCACCGCGCCAATTGTCCCAATGCCACTGAATTACTGGCCAATCACGGGAACAGGGTCATTAAAGCCAAGTGGACATCACAGCATGAAGTTGCTTTTCTTACGGGATTGAAAATTGTGGGTACTGATCGTGTAGGATTGATCAACGATGTCTCAAAAATTATCTCAGAAGAACTGAAAGTAAATATGAGCTCTCTGTCCTTCAACAGTGAGCACGGCATATTCAATGGTGAAATCATGCTTTATGTTAATGATACTCGGCATCTGGATTTGCTGATCGGTAAGCTCGAAAAAGTGGAGGGTGTAGTGAAGGTGTCCAGATTTGATTCGGCCACCATCAATCGAAACAATGTATAGCGGACTGCACAACAATAAAAAAGTAAAATCGTGAATTTTAAGCCCCTATTTTGCACATTTGCATCGCAATCTGTGGACTGCAGTAAAGTAGCATATGCCGTTAAATCCTAAGGTTTTTGAAGAAGTAAAAAAAATCTTCATTGCCTATCTTGAAAACAAAGCGCTCCGTAAGACTCCGGAACGCTATGCGATTTTAGAAGAAATTTACTCGCTGGGTGGCCACTTCGATGTGGAATCACTTTACATCAGCATGAAAAATAAGAACTATCGGGTGAGTCGGGCTACCGTTTACAATACGTTGGATTTACTGGTAGAATGCGATTTGGTAAGCAAACATCAATTTGGAAAGAATCTTGCGCAGTATGAAAAATCATACGGGTACAAACAGCATGATCATTTGATCTGCACTGAGTGCCATAAAGTAGTTGAGTTTTGTGATCCACGAATTCAGAATATTCAAAATACGGTAGAAGAATTGATGCAGTTTAATGTGATTCACCATTCATTAATTTTATATGCATCGTGTACAAAGAAAATATGTGAAAATAGAAAACTATGAACTTTGCCCAGGAAATTAAAGCAGATGCGTTGATCTTGCGAATAGCAGGCGATCTTATAGGTGAAGACAATGGAACCCAGCTGGTGGGAGCTGTTAATGATGCAATGAGCCACAAGGTGCTGACTTGCATTATCGACATTTCCGAATTGCGCTACATCAATAGCAGTGGCATTGGAGTGCTGATTACAATTTTAACAAAATTCAGAAATAAGGGAGGAGAAGTCTATCTGATGAAGCCATCAGAAAGCGTGAAAAAATTATTGGTCATTACCAAGCTCAACGCTATTTTCCATATTATCCAGACAGAAGACCAAGTGATTAAACTAAAATAGAGAGATTATTTAATTCAATGAGTAAGGTAGACGTATTGCTTGGCCTTCAGTGGGGAGATGAAGGAAAGGGAAAGATAGTAGATGTGCTTGCCCCTAAGTACGATGTAGTAGCACGCTTTCAGGGTGGGCCCAATGCAGGGCACACACTTGAGTTTGATGGAATAAAACACGTCCTGCATCAGATTCCGTCTGGAATATTTCGAGAAAAAACAAGAAATGTAATTGGTAATGGAGTCGTCCTTGATCCAATTGTTTTCAAAGCGGAGATCGAAAAACTTCAGAAGTATAATCTTGATGTTAAAGCCAATCTTTTCATCTCAAAAAAAGCTACGTTAATTATTCCCACGCATAGGCTGCTCGATCAGGCCTATGAAAAGGCCAAAGGTGTAGATAAAATTGGTTCAACATTAAAGGGCATTGGTCCTTCCTATCAGGATAAGATAGGAAGACAAGGATTGAGGGTGGGTGATATTCTCTCAGCTGGTTTCTATGAAAAATTCATGAAGCTAGCGGAACTTCACTTTGAAATACTTAAGAATCATGAGTTCACTTATGAATGGAAAGATATGGAGGCACAATTCCTAGATGCGGTGTCATTCCTTAAAGAATTTAAATTGATTGATAGCGAGTACTTTTTAAATCAGGAGCTAAAAGCAGGTTCTACAATCTTGGCAGAAGGTGCGCAAGGCTCTTTATTGGATATCGACTTTGGAAGCTATCCCTTTGTTACGAGTTCAACAACGGTAACGGCAGGTGCATGCACAGGGCTGGGAGTTGCTCCATCACATATTGGAGAAGTTTATGGAATATTTAAAGCTTACAGTACGCGGGTTGGCAGTGGTCCTTTCCCCACAGAGTTATTGGATGAAGACGGTGAGAAAATGCGGAAACAGGGAAATGAATTCGGATCAACCACAGGTCGACCTCGTAGATGTGGATGGATTGATTTACCGGCATTAAAGTACTCTATAATGATTAATGGAGTTACTCAACTTCTAATGATGAAAGCAGATGTATTGAATATTTTCCCAACAATTAAGATTTGCACGAAATACCAATTGAAAAACGGGGAGATTACTGAATTTCTCCCATATGAGTTGGTAAATGAAAAAATAACGCCCGTTTATACACAAATAAAGGGCTGGAGTACGCCTTTAGCAGGCGGATCAGAAAAGAATATTCCGGTTGAGCTTTCAACCTATATCTCCTTTCTGGAGAGAGAGTTAAAGGTTCCGATAACGCTGGTTTCAACAGGGCCGGATAGAACCCAAACTATCCATAGGCGTTAAATTCCAAGAAATTTTTCGGCAGGGCTTGCATACTCCGTAGTGAGCAGATACCTTTGCACTCCCAAATCAGGGTCTAAGGGAATTGGAATGGGTTTGGAGTCTCAGACGGAGGCGAAAAGAGGGAGGAGGAATCTTCACAAAAAATCAGGGAATAGAATCATTTTTTTAGGAGATGGTTTTAGGAACTGAATACGTTCTTTGAATAGATGGAAATTGATAGCGGACCCGTTCCGGCAGCTAGCCTGCCGGAACGAGTCGATTCTTGGATTAAAGAGAAGAGATGAGACCGAGGACAATGACATAGGGGCTATTATGAGCTGGCCGGAAGGCACGCCATAAGGAGTCCTGTTTTCTAATGAAGGCGTGAGCTGGAGTTAGAGAATGAAGAATATACTATGGAGAGTTTGATCCTGGCTCAGGATGAACGCTAGCGGCAGGCCTAATACATGCAAGCCGAACGGCAAGTTGAGTAGCAATACTTGACCTAGAGTGGCGTAAGGGTGCGTAACACGTATGCAATCTACCCTCAACAGGAGGATAGCTCCCCGAAAGGGGAATTAATACTCCATAAGATCACACGAAGGCATCTGCGAGTGATTAAACTACAAGGGGTTGAGGATGAGCATGCGGTTGATTAGTTAGTTGGTGAGGTAACGGCTCACCAAGACGATGATCAATAGGGGAACTGAGAGGTTGATCCCCCACACTGGCACTGAGATACGGGCCAGACTCCTACGGGAGGCAGCAGTAGGGAATATTGG
>JANNRV010000062.1:0-5458 GCA_031401775.1 Bacteroidia bacterium
CGGAGAGAAGTCAGACTCATTGAAGATAATGCTGCGACTTAAAAAGCCCATGACCATTTTCACCTGGGACGGAGAAAAGGATACCCTATTCAGCAGCATTGATTCCTTGAATTACTATAAGCGTTTTCTTCAAACAGGAATGATGTCAATGGATCCGTCTACCGGATTTATAAAAGCGTGGGTAGGCGGTCTCAATCACAAATACTTTAAATACGACCACGTAAAGCAGGGCACACGTCAACCCGGCTCGACATTTAAACCTTTCGTTTATGGGCTTGCGATGGAGTCCGGGTATTCGCCTTGTCACCCACTTAAAGATATTGCCCCAAGCTTTAAAGTTCCCGGTGGTAATTGGTATCCTATGAATGCCAATGGCACCCGGGGAAATGGTGAGGAGATGACCATACGCCAAGCGATGGCGAGGTCTGTAAATTCAATCACCGCCCAGATGCTGCAAGCCCTTGGCCCTGAGAATGTGGTTGAATTCGCACATCGGGTTGGAATCGAAAGTCCTTTAGACGCAGTGCCTTCACTGTGCCTGGGCACAACCGATGTTTCCTTGTATGAAATGGTTGGGGCATACAGCACCTTTGTCAATAGTGGAGTTCACAATGACCCCATCTATATCACTCGCATCGAAGATAAAAACGGAAATGTGATTGAGAATTTTATTCCTAAAACAAAGGAAGCAATTAACGAACAAACTGCCTATAAGATGATCTACATGCTAATGGGGGGTGTGGAAGAAAGTGGTGGAACTTCTCAAGGGTTGGCACGTGATTTACGAATCGATAACGAGATTGGTGGGAAGACCGGAACCACCAACGATGCCTCGGATGGTTGGTATATGGGTGTGACGCATGATTTGGTGTCAGGCGTTTGGGTCGGAGGTGATGAACGCGCTATTCATTTTCCTTCTTGGGATTTTGGACAGGGTGGAAAAAGCGCTAGGCCCATTTGGCAAAAGTATATGCAGAAAGTGTATGCCGATCCCACCACAGGCATAACAAAGGGACAATTTAAACGGCCCTCGTCAGGTCTGGATATTACATTGGATTGCAACCGTTACAGCGAACATCCCGATTCCGTTCAGGTGGATGAAGAACCTTGGGATATTAATAATTGAAAATCACAAATTCAAGATTCAAAATTTAGAGTGATGAATTTTGAATTTGTAATCTTGAATTTTAAATGACTTCCCTTATAAAAGATCAACTCAGCTCACTACCCGATTCGCCCGGAGTCTATCGGTTTTATAATAATGAAAAAATCCTCATCTATGTAGGCAAGGCCAAAAGCTTAAAAAAAAGAGTCAGCAGTTACTTCAACAAGCAATCTCAATACAATCGGAAAACGGAAAAACTCGTTTCAGAAATAAAAAAAATTGAGTTTACACTTGCCAATACGGAGTTTGATGCGCTGCTACTAGAGAACAATTTTATCAAGCAAAACCAGCCGAAGTATAATATCTTATTGAAAGACGATAAGACATTCCCTTATCTGTGCATCCTCAAAGAACGCTTCCCCAGAATCATTTCTACCCGCAAATACATTCCCCGTCAAGGCGAATATTTTGGGCCATATTCCGGTGTAGGCTCTATGAACAGCATTTTGGATTTAATTCGTCAACTGTATTCGATCCGTACTTGCTCGCTTCTTCTTTCGGAGGAAAATGTTCTGGAGAAGAAATTCAAGGTTTGTCTGGAACATCACATTGGCAACTGCAAAGGACCTTGTGAAGGATTGCAATCCGAAGAAGATTATCAACAAGAAATAGCCCTGGCGCGGAATATTTTAAAGGGCAACTTAAGTATTGTAGAAGATTACTTCAGCACTGAAATGAATACGGCCGCATCAAAAATGGAATTTGAAAAGGCAGGCTTCTATAAATACAAACTGGAGAAGCTTGAAAAGTTTCAAAGTAAATCACTCGTGGTCAATAGAAAACTGACAGACATTGATGTGGTAACAATTACCAGCAGTGTGACCGATGCCTTCATTAATTACCTTCAAGTAAAGGAAGGCGCTATTATCTTTTCGAAAAATCTGGAGATCAAGAAGAAACTTGATGAGCCTGACGAAGATATCATCAGTATGGCTACCCAGGAACTTCGAAGCACTTATCTCAGCAACAATCCTGAAGTCTTTACCAATGTTCCGCTAACCGTCAAGTCAGAAGAATTTGAAAACATTGTTCCTCAAATTGGCGACAAGAAAAAATTGGTGGACTTGTCGCTCAAGAATGCTCTGTATCTGAAACGTGAACGAGAGATTAACAAAGAAGAGCGCAAGACCAAAAAGAATGAAGTACTTCACATTCTTCAAGAGAATTTACGCCTCATCCAATATCCTAAAATAATTGAGTGTTTTGATAACTCCAACTTTCAAGGCACTAACCCGGTAGCAGCTATGGTGAGATTTGTTGATGGCAAGCCTGATAAAAAAGGGTATCGTCATTTCAACATTAAAACTGTCGTTGGGCCGGATGACTTCGCTTCCATGAAAGAAATCGTGGGCAGACGCTACAAGCGCATCATGGAAGAGCAAGGTGAATATCCACAATTAATTATTGTTGATGGTGGAAAAGGTCAACTCAGTAGCGCAGTTGAGGCGTTGCAAGAACTTGGACTCTATGGGAAAATTCCAATTGTAGGTATTGCCAAAAGACTGGAAGAAATCTATTATCCGGAGGATCCACTGCCGCTGCTCATTAGTAAAAAGTCGCCTGGCTTGTTGTTGATTCAGCGTATCCGTGATGAAGCACATCGGTTTGGTATCACGTTTCATCGATTGAAGAGAAGTAATTCCACTTTTATCACAGAACTTGAAAGTATCCCCGGTATCGGCAAGAAGACGGCTGATAAACTTCTCAAGCACTTCAAGTCCTTTAAGAAAATTAAAGAAGCAGAATTGGCAGAGTTAGAGAGCTTAGTGGGCGAGAATGCAGCAAAGGCAATAAAAGAAGCAGCTCCAGCACTATCCAAATAACTTATCCAATTCACACTGCTTTCTGAAAAAGACGAATTGGGGTGAGATTGAAAAATTCCTAACTTCACTACTCTAATCTCATCTCTATGAAGCATATTTACCTACTTCCGTTTCTGTTGGCAACGATCAGCTGTTCTCAAAATAATTCTCCTCGTACCTGGAATAGTATTGAAAATACTTTGCAAACTCAATTGATCACCATAAACGATGGCGATACAGTTCATTTACCGGAAGGAAATTTTATGTTCACCAAAAGCCTTACGATGGATGGCAAAAATAACATTGTGATCAAGGGCAAAGGCATGGATAAAACGGTTCTCTCCTGGAAGAATCAAACAGAAGGTGCCGAAGGATTACATATCAGCAACGGGAAGAATATCGTCCTCGAAGATTTTTCGGTAGAAGATGCGAAGGGCGATAACGTGAAAGTAAATGATACGCATGGTATTACCTTTCGAAGGATACGTTCTGCCTGGGCAGCAGGACCTAAAACTGAAAATGGAGCTTACGCGCTGTACCCGGTATTGTGCACCAATGTGTTGATAGAAGAATGTATCGCGATGGGCTCGTCCGATGCCGGTATTTATGTAGGTCAATCCGATTCTATCATCATCCGAAACAATAAAGCTTTTTGGAATGTGGCGGGGATTGAATCGGAAAACTCGAGATGGGTAGAAATTTACGGCAATGAGGCGTATGACAACACGGGGGGCTTGCTCGTTTTTGATCTCCCCGGATTAAACAGATATGGCCATTCCACGAAAGTGTATAAGAACCATCTCCACGATAACAATTATGAAAACTTCGCACAGAAAGGAAACATTGTAGCGAGTATTCCACCCGGCTCGGGCATGATGATTTTGGCCACTCACGATATTGAAATGTATGACAATGATATAAAGGATAACCGTACGGTAGGCGTAGCCGTGGTAAGTTATGAGTTAGTTGCCGCACTCAACAAAGAAGAAGTTGAGCAAGCAGGTTCTATTGGCGGTGTACAAACAGTGGATAATCGATACAAAGAGGATTCGGTTTATAATCCGTTTCCTTACAATGTCTCTATTCATCACAACCGATTTGAAAATAGTCATTGGTTCCCTACACTAAAAAATGATATTGGTAAATTGTTAATTACAAAGTCTTTTTTCAGTCCTCCCGATATATTGTATGATGGCATCGAAAATCCAAAACAAAACGATCGCGGGATTTGCATTGGAGAAAACGGGAAGATCACCTTCATTAATTTAGATGCTGCCAATGATTTCAAAGCATTATCCAAAGATTTGGGTCCACTTGGATGTCAATCGAAAAAGATCAGCATGAAATGAAACAGCTCTGGGCACTTGTATTCGTTGGCGTGTTAGGGGTTAGCTGCCAGCAGCAAAAGCCAGATGTCGTACTAGCAGAAGAAGAATCAAGCTCCGTTGATTTAGCTTCCTTCGGCAAGCCAACTCTTTCTGAATATCATTTTTTTAAAGGTGATCTTAAAAATCTCGATCCTGAAGAAGGCGTTATTAATTACTCACTCAACTCTCCCCTCTTCAGCGACTACGCCTTCAAAAAAAGATTTGTAAAAATTCCACAAGGGCGAAAAGTTAAATACAATGCTACAGAGGTCTTTGATTTCCCGGAAGGCACCATACTTATTAAGAACTTCTACTACCCGGCAGACTTCAGACAACCTGACAAAGACATTAGAATACTGGAGACCCGGTTATTAATGTTAGAGAATAGCAATTGGAATGCATTGCCTTACATCTGGAATGACGAGCAAACGGAAGCATTCCTTTCCATAGCCGGAAAAAACATGGAAGTTGAATGGATCAACATTAACGGAGAAAAACGTCAGTTAAATTATTCTATTCCTAATGCCAACCAGTGCAAAGGTTGCCACTTGAAAGGAGATAAAGTAATGCCGATTGGCCCATCGGCTAGGCAACTCAATGGGATGCTTCAGGGTCATTCAAAAAATCAATTGGTGGAATGGGCAGCATCCGGAATCTTAAATCAGATTCCATCATTACGCGAAGTCCCAAAATTGGTCGCTTACGAAAACAAAGATGCGCCACTGGATAACCGAGCGCGAGCCTGGCTTGAAATCAATTGTGCTCATTGCCACCGACCTGACGGTGCAGCAAAAACAAGCGGGCTTCACCTAATGGCCGATGTCAATGAGTCAATCGTAATAGGTGTTGGTAAGGCACCCATCGCAGCGGGCAAGGGCTCCGGTGGCAGACTCTTTGGTATTGTGCCAGGCAAGCCCGATGAATCTATTCTACAATATCGAATTGAATCCACTCATCCCGGAATCATGATGCCGGAAGTAGGCAGAAAACTAGTTCATGAAGAAGGAGTTGAATTGGTGAGAAAATGGATCAGTGAAATGAGGTAGTTCCCATTTACATTTATCATAAAGCTAAAGTCGAACACCATGAAAATCAACCAAATCTTAGTCACCCTAAACACGTTG